>NZ_JBEPQA010000005.1:0-203668 GCF_040547585.1 Marinobacterium sp. MBR-111 | reverse complement strand
TGAGTTCATGATGGATTCCTCGCGTAGGTGACGATGGAATCAGTGTGCGGCGGTTAGTGGCTGGAAAAAAGGTGCTGATTCTCTGGCGCTTACGCAATTCGGAAGGGGTGTTGTTAATGTTATCGCAGGAATTGTAAAAGGATTTGGGCGAGTTCTTAGTGTAATTGGAGAGGTTGCAAAAGCAATTAACTATATTCGTCAGCTGACCAATACGGTTCAGTTTGGTGTCGGCAAAGCTGTTGAAGCTATGGGTAAATATACGTTCGTTGGACGTGTTACTGGTGCCGAACAGGGTGGGCGTGAAATTGCTGATGATGCAACTAAAACCATGATGGGGCTGATGGATCAGAGTCGATCTTTGCAAGACTTCAATCAAAAATTTGATGCATATGGGGCGAAGGTTGATGAATGGGCTGCTGAGATCAGTGCATCAATTGGTAAGACGGTGGAGCAAATTGGAACCACGAATACTAATACGACAGCACTCCAACAAAACACTCAAGCAGTATTGAACCAAAAAGCACTGTTAGAGAAACAGATTCTAGCTCAGCAGACTGCTAAGCAGCAGGCTGTAGGTGCAAACAGCGCCTGGGAGAAAATCTTCGGTGGGCCCAAGGATGGCAAAAAGCAAGGTGATCAAGTCGATCAGAACTTTTCCCGTGCTGCGCAGGAATATAAGCGAGCAATTGAGAACGGCGCGACGGGCACTGCCGAAGCGGCAGCAAATCGCATGAAAGAGATTTTGGAATCCTTCCAGAAAAACCCTTTCGGTCACTCAAACATGACCGGTCCTCGAACTATTGGTGGTGCCTGGGATGTCAGCACAGGGCGTGCCGATCAGTACGATGTTGCAGGTATGCAGCGGGTGATGGATGCGCTGTTGAATGGTCAGTCTGAAAAAGACTTGGGCACGCTGACATTGAACATGCAGTCAGATAATGGCACCCAGACGGCTCGATTAAATGGCGAAAGCATGGAACTCAGAAACCTTGTGAACTACTTTCAACGCGCCGCCCACGCAACCCCAGGAGCCTAACGAATGGCCACCCCAAGCAACTTCAAACTGTACGAAGACGCCGCCGGTAATGTCCCTCAGGGGGCGACCAAGGGACTCACGCACAACGCCAACTTGGGCGACAACCCCAAAGACTTCATCGTCTACCTCATGAACAAAGACGACGACCCGCTTGATGCTGGCTCGATCACAATGCTCGATCAGGCCAACCCCGGTGTCGATCCGATCATGGTCTATGCCGAGGATGTGGCCCCAGGGGCAGGGCACGAGGTGACCGAGATCACCCTCGCGCTCAGCGCTGCCGAGCTGGGTACCAACAACCCCGGTGATCCGCTCGCACTGGGCACCCAAATACTCAGTGGCGTCAGTAACGCAGTGGCCATACATGTGCGTGTCGTCAACGCCGTTACCACCGTCAGCATCTCAGACGAACTCGAAATCTGGCTATCCGCCACCGTCGAAACAGCATCCGCATAACAGGTCGCCATGCCACTCAATCGCCATACGCTCAACAGCCGCACCCTGGGTGGGCCTGCGCTTGATCGGGGTACCCCGTACCCTGCGCGCAAACTGCTCACGCTTGAACAATCGGTGTATGCCGAGCACCCAGCGCGTCAGTTGCTCACCCTGCGCCAAATCGTGGCGTGGCGAATCACAGCGGCACGGCGTGTCATGCGCCTGCGGCAGTCGGTTGTATCGTGGGATCAGTACCCGGTGCGCAAACTGCTGGGCCTGCAGCAATCGGTTGTGCGTCGTGTACCGTCGCGCAGCCTGCTCACTCTGCGTCAGCAGGTGGTAGACCCGACCGCCCCGGTCAGCACCCACGTCCCACCGGCACGGGTCACGATCGGCAAGCTGGACGTAACCGGCCAAACCAAACTGATGACGCAAATCGTCATCACCCACGGTGAAGATCAGCCAAGCACCGCGACTTTTCATTTGCGGTTTGATATCGATGTTGAAATCAACATCCCGGCGTTCCACGGCAAAACCGTCGAAATCGACGTGTACAGCGATCCGCGTGATGCCAACAGCCCAATGATTCGGCTGTTCACCGGCTGGGTGAATGATGCCCGGTACGATCGGCGCACCCGAGCTGTTGTGTTTGATTGCTCTGACCTGCGCGGCGAGCGGCTGGGCGAAGAGTCAAAGCAGGATCTGCTGCAGCTCACTCAGGCCGTCTACTCAGAGATGACCCAGCGCGAAAAAGCCGAGGGCAACGAGTTCGTCAATGAGATGATGAAAACCGTGGCGGGCACGCTCGGGTACACCCGTGACGGTGCGCTCAATTTTTATGAGTGGGGCACCAGTGGCGAGCCGATTGACTGGACGCTGACCAACGGCCAGGTGCATCGCGACGATATCACCGTTGATTTTCAGACCCGCGACGAAATCAAAAACACGGTCACAGTGGAGATCGCCTACCGCTACTACGCGCTGCGCACCGTTAAAACCAAGGTCAAGGGCCTCAAAGGCCTGCACGACTTTTTCACGGACGGCAAGGGCAGCTTCCTGCGCGAGGCGATCATAGACCGTATTCAAAACGGATTCCGCCCGTGGTTCGCCACCAGTTACAAGGTGTACGGCACCCCGCCACCGGGCGGCTATGGCCGCACCCAGCAGGGCATCAAAGAGTTTTACGTCACGGTGCAGCGCCTCGATAAGGCGCTGGGCTACGAAGCCGACCTGGAGCGCTACATCGCACAGCCGGTGTCAGAGCATTACACGCTCAAGGTCACTGCGCCCCAGTCCGTGCGGGCGTATCGCAAGGAAGTGAAAGGCTCGCAGCTGTCGTTCAGCATCGAAAGCGAGTTTGACACAGGCAAGTTTGAAGACCGCGAAGCCACATACGACGAAAGCAAAATGAGCCGCCCCACCGGCTGGACGCAGTGGCCCACCGGCGGAACGCTCGCCTCGTTTGAAGACGCCGTGGCCGTAGCGACCTACAACGCCGCCACCACCGACGGCGGTACCGTACCGGTCGCAGACGAAAAGCGCCCACTGTTCAACGCCGGCATCGGCGCTGCTGTCAAAATTGCGGCAAAAGAGATCGTCCAAAGCCATCGCAAAAACTACATCGACGGCCTGTGCCGTGGCCGAATAATCGAGGCCGAGCTGGGTCAGATCGTCCACTGGGATACCCGTGTGGTGAATGCCGTAGGACAGATCAGCGGCATCACCTACACCATCGGCGATGCCGTGCGCGATACCCGTATCCGCACATCCATCAGCTATATGGATGACACAGGGGCAGCCCCCGTCGCTAACTGGTCCCTGCCTGCCATGCCGGCACTGGCGGTACCGAAAGACAAAACCGAAATCCCCAGCAAGCAGGTGCGCGGCAACGTGTTCAGCGAGCCGGGCGAGCTGTCCGTCTCGATCAATTACGACCCCGAAAACGGCAGCCTCGACGTACCCGCGCCCGAAGTGCCCGAGGAATACGTGGACGAAGCCAAAACCGAAGCCGAGCACACATACGAAGTGCCGCTTGAAAACGCCAACATCACACTGATCAACGGGTGGTAACCCATGAGCGATACAACAGCACTCAAAGGCCTTGCCAGCGCGATCCGAAAAATCGCCTGGCAGCCCGAAGAGATCCGCAGCAACCTGCGCGCCCTGCGTGCCGTCGGCATCCTGCCCGAGGTGATCGCCACCTGTATAGCGGGTGAGGAGGAAGAGGGCGCGTGCTGTAATCCTGACTCAGACGTGCCTGGCGAAGATGAGCCACCGGCTGATCCAGATGCCGGCACCATCGACGGCGAACGCCCCGACGACGGCAGCACCGAAAAAGGCATGGATGGTAACTTCAGAATGCCAGATGGGACAATTGCGCCGTGGGATAACCAGCCGTGTACGCCGGATGATTCGTGGGAAGCTAACTCATACTGGACGTTTACCGACACTGGATATAACTGCATCGGGCCAACAGCGGCCAGCGTGTTCGGCTGCATGCCTGATCGCATATACGAATTGAACAGCTTCAGATATCCATACGACACAATAAAGGTTAATGATGACAAATATTGCATATTGTACGGCAACCCAACATTCAGCTGGAGCCGGTGTACATCACGGTCAACCGGGTGCTCCCAATCGCAGTATGACTCCGGTATATGCACAACCACTGCGCCCTGCGCCGAAGACCAAAACTGGCAGGCCGACGGAAAATGCCAGGAAGCACTGATCAACGGCGCTTTTATGCCGCACCCCAAAGACCCCGATTGCGCTGGCCGCGCCCCGCAGCATTACCAGATCATGTGTGACGGTGATCGCTGCGTTGCCTACGTGCCCACAGCCGATGGTGGCCATATGCGCGTAGACCTCGACGAAAACGGCCTGCCGCAGGGCGATGTCCGGTTTTACGGGGCAGATGGTAAGTACAGCGACTCGCGCAGCTACAGCAAAACCAATTTTCGCAATAACGCATATGACTCAAGCACGTTGCCGCAGGAGTGGGTACGATAATGGCTCGCCGATACCTCGATAACTACACCGTCCGCATCACAACCGCCAGCGTCAGCACCGGCGCGACCACCTTCGATGTCGATACCCCGCCGCCCGCGCTGGCAGCAGGGGACTACTACGAAGTGACGCTGACAGACTCGCTTGATGCCCCCACCAAAACCGAAAACGTCTACATCACAGGGGTATCAGGCAGCACGCTCACCGTTCTACGCGATGTGAGCGGAACAGGCGCGCAGTCGTGGGTAGCGGATGATTATGTTGACCTGCGGCCGACAGCCAGTGCGTTTGAAGTGATCGACGGGGTATTACTGAAGGACTACACCGAATACACAGGCACCGCATCCGCAACGCTCAACCGATCGGCAGGTGGTTGGCAGATCCTCCCACTAACAGCTGCAACCACAATTAACGTGTCGGGGCTGACCTCTGGGCAGAGTGTTACCGTTACTGTGACGGGTGGTAATACCTATGGGCTGGGTTATACCGGTGTGGGGCGTTGGTCCGGCAACGGACAGCCGCAAGAGCTTAAAGCAAAGCACGATCTGCAGTTCAGCCACAACGGGGTTGAAGTTGTGGCGTTCGATTTAGGGGGGGCTGATTGATGTTTGCGAATGCTGTGAGGCCTGCTGCGGGAATGATTAGACCGGGAGGAGGAGCGGGAGAAGGTAGGTACATAAGACTTCTACTAAAGCGTAGTCCCGCGTCAGACGCAGGATGGACGCAGCAGTTTGCGTTATCAGAAGTTGAGCTGCTGTCTGGCGGAGATGATATTGCACAAGGAGGGGTCCCGATAGCATCCAGTCAAACAAGCTCAACATACAGTTCTGCTCGCGCGTTTGATAAGAATATTTCGACTTATTGGCAGAGCGCGAACTATGCGGCAGCACCTCAATACATTGGATACATCTTACCTGAGCCAATATTAATAGAAGCAATAGACGCGATCAGGATAGGGATAGGTAGCACGTATGGTCTCACGTCAAAAGCCCCACGGGAATTCGACTTACAGCATTCGGTTGATGGGGAGTCTTGGGAAACAGTCTTTAGTGTCACTGAAGCTGGGGCCTGGGTTGTGAATACGTACAAGGAATTCCAAGTGAGCTAAAGCACTGTCGTAACATAGGTAACAATATATGCAGTACACCAACGAACATTTCACGGGCACTCATAAAGATTGGTCTGATCGGCTGAAAGCATCCCTACCTCCAGGCAATCCTGAAAACTGGCCGATGCCGGAAGGTGAAGAACCGCCCGTAAAAGTAGAGCCTGAGCCTGTCATCTATGTGCCCGATCTGAATACCGAAAAAGAGCAGGCGCAGGCCGAGCTGGTATACATCTTCGAGAAGCGTGCCGAAGAGATCGCGGGCAAGTACCCGTGGTTCGAGCGTGATACTTGGCAGGACCAAGAAGCCGAAGCGCTGGCGTATCAGGCTGACCCCAATACACCCACGCCGGTGCTGACCAAGATTGCTACGCCGCGAAACATCACAGTCGCTGAACTCCACAGCGTGTGATCGCTAACGCTCAAGCATGGCGAGCCGTAGCCCCAGACCTGTGCGGCCAGCGCCAAGCCGCGTCTGATCAGATCAATGATGCCGATACAGTGGAGCAGGTGCAGCAGATCATGGAGTCGCTGCGCAATCCGCCAGCCGAATCGTAACCCGACCGCAAAGCAGGTCAGGGTAGTAAAACCGTCTCAATCCGTTACCATAAAGGCTGGTGAGCGCACAGCGCAGGATGTACACCCTCTCAAGGACCCAACGGAGCGAGACTCATGATACGTACACTCACCGCAGCGGCGATCGCTGCAACACTGTCACTGACTGCACCCATGGCAGCAGCCAGCGACATACGCGTAAACGGCGGCAAAGACATCATCCGGAAGGGCGACCAGGCATCAAAACTGCCGCGCTATCTGGGGCGGCCTGACTACTCAGAAGTGGGGCGCGTGTGCAGAAAACCGTCAATCGCTGAATGTAAACGCGATAACAACACAGCATGGGGCCGGATCTATCAGTACTATTTCGATGACAAGAACTATCAGATCGAAGTCTACGACGGCACGATCACCCGCATCCACTGGACGCGGTAGCCCGCATCACTCAGGGTCAGTAGCCGCCCGGTGCAGCTGCTGATTCTCCTCTCGCGTCAATCATCACAAATCAAACACCATGCGCTTGAAAACCACCGTTTCTGATCTTGGCTGAGCCCGTGCGATGTACGTGCGAACCGTGCGAAACTTTTAGTGGTTGTTCAGAAAGAGATAGAAAAACGCTTCATCCGTAACATCCTGAATTTATTGTCCTATCTCTTTCTATATGTTTCTGAATTACAGTCCCAGTTTCTGTGCTACGTAATCCGCGTCTTTGTCGCATGACGAAGTAGTCCCAAGAAACCTCTTTGGCATGGGATTTATATTAGTTTCCACTTTTCTTCTAGTCTTGCCAAATCATCCAAGGTCAAATTCCTAAACGACAGTCTGGTCGGCCCAGTTCGGACCACAAGAGCTATATTATCGACACCGATAACCTCATCACTTTCTATGCAACTGACTACATGGCAAGAAAGGTGTGGCTTGATGTGCGAATAAGTGGCCGTTTGGCGGAAGTCTTGTCGTGACAGTTTTCTGTCTGAAAGCAATGAGCGCGTATCTCTTATGATCTTTTCGCGGCTGCCACGTATCAACTTCCTCTTCTCTATACCCCAGCTCACCCATGGGGCAATCAGTGATCCGATGATGCCTGCGATGAGTCCAGATGCAGCTCCAATCAAGGCAGTTGTAACCGACGCGTCCATATATTTTATGCCTTTGTGGTTGATGCATGCCAAGTAGATGACCTTCTCAAATAGCCATCGTTTTCTGTTTTTTCCTTCTTAAAACTATTCTGCAACCTTTTGTTTTATAATGCCAGTTAGTGGCCTTTTTTACTGCTTTTTATAAAGCCATTTTCAGTCATAAGGTATTGTTTTGAAAGAGAAAGTATCTGTTTTGTTCGTGTGCTTAGGCAATATCTGCAGATCACCAACGGCACATGGCGTGTTTGAGCATTTGTTGAGTCAAGACAGTGGCGACATGAGGGTTGATGTTGACTCGGCGGGTACCGGTGACTGGCATGTTGGCAAGGCACCGGACCCACGTACTCGAGCCGCAGCTGCACGGCGAGGGTACTCACTTGAGCACTTGCGTGCTCGGACTGTTGTGGATGAGGATTTTGGTCGGTTTGACTATATTCTGGCGATGGATGACGCCAACCTGCGCGAGCTTCGCAGGCGTTGTCCTGCAGGCTTTCGCGGCCATCTTGGCCTGTTTCTGGAATTTGCAGCCAACAGCCGTGTTCGCGAAGTGCCAGACCCCTATTACACTTCCGGTGAACAAGGCTTCGATGAGGTACTCGATTTGGTAGAGGCGGCTTCTGCAGGCCTGTTGCGGCACCTGCGCTCTGGTGGGTGCCGTGACTGAATCGCTACAATTCAGGACTGAATATCCTCTGCAGGCCCTGAATACGTTCGGGCTGCCAGCAGTGGCTGAGTACTACACTGAAATTCATGCCGCTGATCAATTGAAGCAACTGGAGCAGTGGTTGAAGCATCACCCGATGCCGCTGTTGCTGCTTGGCGGCGGCAGTAATCTGGTGCTGGCTGATCGTGTGCCGGGGCTGGTTGCGCGGATAATGATTCGTGGATGGCAATTGTCTGACCTGCCGGGAGATCATGTCCGTTTGCGTGTAGGGGCCGGGGAAAATTGGCATGCAACAGTTGAAAGGTCAATCAGGCAGGGACTCTACGGACTTGAGAATCTTGCCCTGATACCTGGAACCGTTGGAGCGGCACCGGTACAAAATATCGGTGCCTACGGGGTTGAGCTGAAGGATCGAATCAGTGCAGTCGAAGTGTTTGATCGACACGAGCACCGCCAGCGTGACCTGACCCCAGAGGCGTGTCGATTTGGTTACCGAGACAGCCTGTTTAAAAGCAGTGAGCCTGAGCGGTACGTTATCACGGCTGTGGAGTTTTGCCTTGCGCGGCAGTTCACAGCGGAAGTGAGCTATGCAGGCCTGAGAGATGGGCTTGGCGACGGTCCTGTCACATCGGAGCGTGTATTCGATACAGTGTGTAGAATCCGTCGTACGAAACTGCCTGACCCCTTAGACATCGGTAATGCCGGCAGCTTTTTCAAGAACCCGGTGGTATCGGTTGAGAAGTATGAGCAACTGAAGCATCGGTTCCAGAATCTCGTTGCCTATGCTGACACCGGTGGTTATAAACTGGCTGCAGGCTGGCTGATCGATCAATGTGGTCTGAAAGGGTTTGCCCTCGATCGCGCTGGCGTGTTTGCCCAGCAAGCGCTGGTGCTGGTAAATCTTGGCGCTGCTCACCGTGAGGATATTGAACATCTATCCATGCATGTGCAAAAGGTGGTGCAGGAGCGTTTCGGCGTCATTCTGGAACCGGAGCCACGTTTTTATCCCTGATCGCAATGTGCAGTAACTAACGGATAAAAAAAACCGCAGGGGCGTTCGCCGCTGCGGTTTTTTTATCTGTGAGCCTTACAGGTCACCGTCCTTATTGTCTGCCTGCTGACGACGGCGCACTTCGCGTGGGTCATTGGGCGCACGACGAGCACGGCGGCGAGACACGGGCTTGGTAGACGCTGTATCGTCTTCCTCGGCCTTTGTCTCATTGGCTTCAGTTTCAGCTTCAGCTTTTTCTTCGGTTGCAGCAGGCTGCTGATTATCAGACTCAGACTCAGACTCAGACTCAGACTCAGACTCAGACTCAGCTGGCTGCAGCTCCGCTTTTACCGCATGAGTTTCCACTGTAGCCGGGTCTATTTCTGCAGCCTCATTCCGGTTGGCTTCCTGATCACTGTGCTGATCGGTAGCGGGGGACTCAACAGCCACCTTGGGTGTGTCGTCCTCGCTCTGGGCAAACAGCTCGACAGCGGTGTCAGGTACTGACTGCACTGATTCTTCAACCATTTCTGCAGCTGAACTGTTTTCGGCATCAGTCGCAGGCTGGGTCTGTTCTGCATCGGCAGTCTTATCCTGACGAGACTTGCCACGACCACGACGGTCACGTCCACGTGAACGACTGGAGCGCTTTCGCTCGCTGCTGTTATCGGCCTGCTCGTTGCTTTCCGCTTCAGTGGCAGTGTCGACTGAAGCAGACTGCTCGGCTGCTGCAGCTTTTTCTACAGCAGAGGGCTGTTCATCAGCTGGCTCGGCTTCCGTGGCAGATGATGTCGCAGTCTCTTCCGGTGCTGGTACATCCGGCACTGCTTCAGCAGAAGTGGCTGCCGAAACGGCTTCCTCTTTGGTAGACGACTCTTGTTGTGCTGTCGAAGGCTCGTTTTCGATAGCCAAGGTCTCTACCGCTTCAGTGGCTGTCTCAGCGACTTGCGGCTTGGCGGCAGCGTGTACCTGATCTGCAGAATCGTGCATCGCTGCAGGGCTGACCTCGGCCGTCACCACTTCAGTTTGCTCAGCAGCATCAGGCACTGCCAAGGTAGCATTGGTGATCTTGTCTTCAGCAAGCAGAGTCTGAATTTCGTCTTCAGCCTTTTCGTCACGCATTTCCTGAGGTAGAGGTGTACGAGTGGCGCTGCGTTGTTCGGTGTTACGACGACGGCGTCCACGACGACGGCTGCGGCTGCCTTCTTCTGTTACCTCGGCCTGGGATGCTTGAGATTGCAGTGCCTCAGACTTGCTTTCAGGTGTATTACTGCTCTGGTTGTCCTCAGCTGAGGTATTCTCCTGACGGGGTGACTGCTCATCGCGACGGTTGCGACTGCGACGGCGGCGGCTGCGGCCATTGTTTTCTTTCTTGTCTTTGTCTCCGTTGCCGGTTTCGCCAATCGGTGGCAGATTGGCATCACGCTCAACCGTAATGACCTCATCGCTGTCACGACGCTCACGGCTGTTGCGGCGACGATCATTCTCGCGGCGCTCACGTGCGCGGCGCTTATTGTCACGACCGCTGTCACGATTGCCTCGGCTGGTGCGGTTGTCGTTTGCATCATTATTGCTTGAGATACCGGGCTGTGCTTCCTGCTTATTATCCTTGGCTGGAGCAGACTCGGCCTTGCCTCCGAACAGAGTGCGCAATGTAGTCAGTACGCGTTCACCAAAAGAGGCCGAAGCGGCGGCAGGTGCTGCTGTGACAGACGGGGTCTGGGCCGTGGGCTTTTCAGGAGCTGCCACGGGAGTGTTTGCTTCGGTTTTTCCCTGTGGTGCGCGAGTGGGTGGTACAACCGCTTTCACGGCAGCCTGCTCGCGCTTCACCGGCACGACACGACCAGGATCAGGTGTTTCTACCTCGATCTCTGGCTGCAGGGTGTAGCTCGCATCATGGGTGGTGGCAATTGTATGATCGTCACGCAGGCGAACCACTTCGTAGTGCGGTGTTTCCATGTTCGGGTTGGGTACGATAACGACACGCACCTGATGACGCAGTTCGGCGTTGTGCACCTCATGACGTTTTTCGTTGAGCAGATAGGTGGCAACGGTGACTGGCAGGATGGCACGAATCTGTGATGTGCGATCCTTGGAAGATTCTTCCTCAATCAAGCGCAGAATCGACAGTGCCAGTGATTCCGTATCGCGAATAGTCCCCTGACCGTGGCAGCGCGGACAGACCATGCCACGAGACTCACTCAGTGAAGGACGAAGACGCTGACGTGACATTTCAAGCAGACCGAAGCGTGAAATTCGTCCCATCTGAACGCGGGCGCGGTCAAGTTTGAGTGAATCGCGCAGGCGGTTCTCCACTTCACGCTGGTTTTTGATCGGCGTCATATCGATGAAATCGATTACGATAAGTCCGCCGATATCACGCAGGCGAAGCTGGCGTGCGATCTCCTCGGCCGCCTCCAGGTTGGTCTGTAATGCGGTTTCTTCGATGTCACCACCGCGGGTTGCGCGGGCAGAGTTGATGTCGATAGATACCAGCGCTTCAGTGGGATCGATAACAATGGAGCCACCGGAAGGCAGTTTGACTTCGCGTTCAAACGCGGTCTCGATCTGGCTTTCAATCTGGAAACGGTTGAACAGCGGAGTCTGCTCCTTGTACAGCTTGATGCGGTTCTCGTAACTCGGCATCACCTGCTGTGCAAACAGAACGGCCTGTTCGTACACGGTTGGGTTGTCAATCAGCACTTCGCCGATGTCAGCGCGCAGGTAATCACGGATGGCGCGAATGACCACGTTGCTTTCCTGATAGACCAGGAAGGGAGCAGGGCGCTGATTAACCTCCTTGACGGCATCCCAAAGGGTAATCAGGTAATCCAGATCCCACTGCAGTTCTTCAGAACTGCGACCAATGCCAGCGGTGCGCACAATGGCGCCCATGCCGTCAGGGATATTGACACCTGACAGCGCCTCCTTGAGCTGAGCGCGGTCGTCACCCTCGATGCGGCGAGAAATGCCGCCGGCACGTGGGTTGTTAGGCATCAGAACAAGATAGCGACCAGCAAGGCTGATGAAAGTGGTCAGCGCTGCCCCTTTGTTGCCACGCTCTTCCTTATCGACCTGAACGATGACTTCAGTGCCTTCCTTGACCATTTCCTTGATATTGGGACGCTGGCCACGTTCGGGCTGCTTGCAGAAGTATTCGCGGGCGATCTCTTTAAGCGGCAAAAAGCCATGGCGCTCTGCACCAAAATCAACAAAAGCCGCCTCCAGGCTGGGTTCAACCCGGGTGATGCGGCCTTTGTAGATGTTGGCTTTTTTCTGTTCGCGACTATCGGATTCTATATCCAGATCGAACAGACGCTGGCCGTCAACCAGCGCAACGCGCAACTCTTCGGGCTGAGTTGCGTTGATAAGCATTCTTTTCATGTTGTGTGCGTTCTCATAAACGCAACGCTTTACGCCCTGCGCAAGCAGAGGGTAAAGAGTCTGATGTCCAGTCTTTGGATTGGCAGCCGCGGGTGGCAGTCTTGCCTGCAGTCACGCAAACGGCGTGCTGCATATCGGCGGTGAAGGAAACGCTGACCCATGTCGTTATAGGTTCTGGCTGTGGCTGCCCTGATGGTGCGGGCAGGTTCCTGGTCAGTGTGCGTCTTCACCTCCAACTGGACCTTCCTGTCAGGCGAAGGCCGTGAAAGCGTTACGTAAAAAGTTTGTGACCCCATGTTGGGATCTCAGTATTCTGCCGTGGGTCGGGGTCTTGAGCGGCCACTCATCCTGAATTAAATGGCGGGGCCGGCTGCATGGATTCCAAATTTACTAAAGCCAACCGCCTGCGGCATCGGTAGAATATAACAGCTAACCCCATAGGCATCAATTGAGAGTCAGTTCGTCTTTATGACGCATACAGCAGAAAATGAACAGCATCAGGTCCGTTATCTGGAAGTGGATGTGGATCAAGCCGGCCAGCGAGTCGATAACTTTTTGCGCACTGCATTAAAAGGTGTGCCCAAGAGTATGATTTACAGGATTCTTCGCAAGGGCGAGATCCGTGTTAACAAGAAACGAGTAAAGCCCGACACTCGGCTGGAATCGGGTGATGTGGTACGCATACCACCGATCAGAACAGCGCAGCGTGGCGAGGCTGCGCCTGTCGGGCAAGGGCTGGCAGATCATCTGGAAGAGGCCATTCTGTACGAAAGTGACAGCCTGTTGGTCATCAACAAGCCCGCAGGGCTTGCTGTTCATGGCGGCAGTGGAGTTAGCCTTGGCTTGATTGAAGCCTTGCGGCAGGTGCGGCCAGATTGCCGCTTCCTCGAGCTGGTGCATCGGCTCGACCGCGATACATCAGGCTGCATCATGGTTGCCAAGAAACGCAGTATGCTGCGATACCTTCATGAAGCATTGAGAGAGCGCAAGGTTCGCAAGATTTACCACGCGCTGGTGGTCGGCCGCTGGACGGCTCGCTGTAACCAGGTGGATGCCCCGCTACAGAGATTTGAACTCAAATCGGGGGAGCGCATGGTCAAAGTACACCCTGACGGCAAAGCATCCATTACGTCGTTTAAGGTGTTGCAGCGCTTTGGGGATCTTGCGACTCTGGTGGAGGCAAGACCTCTGACAGGACGCACTCATCAAATCAGGGTTCACACGCAATTTGCAGGGCATCCGATAGTTGGTGACAGCAAGTATACTCCCGACGAGGATAACAGCGGCTTTCGTCAGCTTGGATTGAGGCGCCTCATGCTGCATGCAGCCCGCCTTGAACTAACTCTGCCTGATGGTGACAAACTGCAGGTCGATGCGCCTCTGGACGAAGCGACAGCGACTTCGCTACAGCAACTCTCAGTTGTGCACCCGCAGTGATAAGGATGAAGCGAGTATGGATAAAGAACTGAAAGCGGCACTTTTTGCTGCTGCCGATCGTTGTCTTCTGGCGGGTGAAGCGCCCACCCCGGAGCGTCTGAAAATTGACCTGGGGGAACAGTGCAACGCGGTACAGACAATTAACACGGGGCTGATTGAGTGGTGGCAGTTACTTCCAGCGCGTGTACGTCTTAGTGATACCAGTCCTCACATCCCCGATATGCCGGATGTGATGAAACAGACGTTCAGTAGAATTTGGCACCAGGCGGTACAGGAAGCCCACACCGAACTAAGCCTGCAGATGCAGCGTCCGGATCCTTCACTGGATCAGGCACAGCGTGCCTGTGACGACGCCTTGCGCCGTACTCAAGGTGAAGTAGGGGAGCTGGAAGCCCGTTACCGAGAGCAGGGAGTCAAGCTCGACCAGGCGCGTGAGCAGACTCAGGCATTGGAAGCGGAAATTCAGGTACTGCGTCAGAACCTGGGTAACGAAACGACATTGCGAAAAAAGGAAGAGCAGCTGCGCTCCAATGCCGACCAGGAGTTGGCGCATCTTCGCAAGGCACACGAAGATGCCAAGCGTGTATTTGATCAGCGTATTCGTGATGAGCAGCGACACGGACTGGAAACGGTTGCCAAGGCTGAAGTTGATACCCGCTACTATCGCAACGCGCTTGAAAAACTGCGTGATGAATCCGGGCGCAGAGAAGGTGAGCTGACCCGAGAAATACATGAGCTCCAGGGGCTGCTGGCACGACGCGATGTCAAAGTGGAAACCCAGACAACTCAAATCAAAAGTCAGGATGAGGAACTGCGCAAACTGAAGGCGCAGGATGTTCAGCAGCAGCGAGAATTCGCGCAGCTCAATGCGCAGCTTCTTACCGAGACCAACCGCAGCAAGCGTCTCGAAGAACGTGTACGGCAGCTTGAAGAAGAATTGCAGCGACTGAACCAGAAGCAGGTTGGCCTTAACAGCGAGAGCGGCCGTCGCGAGAATCAGCTTCGCGGCCTGCTTAAAGAGAAAGAAGAGCAGCTGCTCCAGGCTCAAGGGCGTGCAGGAACACTGGAGAAACGAGTGGCGGGGCTGGAAGAGGAAAACAAACGCTTGAAAAATCGGGCCTGAAAGATAACCCTTATATTCAAGGGGATTTTCTTCATTATTCTATAGTGTTATATTAAATAAATATCTAATAACTCCAAGGGTTTTTCGATGAAGCTGCAGCAGCTGCGTTACATCTGGGAGGTTGCTCATCACGATCTCAACGTCTCGGCAACGGCACAAAGCCTGTACACATCACAGCCGGGCATAAGCAAGCAAATTCGACTGCTTGAGGACGAGCTCGGGGTCGAAGTGTTTGCGCGCAGTGGCAAGCATCTGACCCGTGTAACCCCCGCTGGCGAAGCGATTCTTGCCATTGCGGGAGAAGTGCTGCAGAAGTGTGATGCAATTCGCCAGGTTGCTCAGGAGTTCAGTGACGAGAAAAAGGGCAAGCTGGAAATAGCAACCACTCATACGCAGGCTCGATACGCGCTGCCGGATACCATCCACGATTTCATCAAAATCTACCCTGATGTGTCCCTGCATATTCACCAGGGCACGCCTATGCAGATCTCTGAGATGGCCGCTGACGGCACGGCTGATTTTGCCATTGCAACTGAAGCCATGTCCCACTTCAGTGATCTGATTATGATGCCTTGTTACCGCTGGAATCGATCTGTTGTCGTACCAAAAGGGCATCCTCTGACAGAGCTGCCGGAGCTGACGCTTGAAGCACTCTCCGAATGGCCGTTGATTACCTATGTATTCGGTTTTACCGGTCGCTCAAAACTGGACGAGGCTTTCAGCAATCGTGGCCTGGAGCCCAAGGTGGTGCTGACCGCCGTGGATTCGGATGTAATTAAAACCTATGTACGTCTGGGCCTTGGGGTTGGCATCATCGCCACCATGGCATTTGAGGAAGGCAAAGATGAAGGCCTGGTCGCGCTCGATGCGAGCCATCTGTTTGAGCACAGCATCACCCGCATCGGCTTCCGCAAAGGGACTTTCCTGCGTGGCTACATGTACGACTTCATTCAAACCTTTGCACCTCATTTGACACCTGATCTGGTACGTCAGGTACAGGCGTGCAGCAACCGGCATGAGGTTGATGCGCTGTTTGAAGGCCTCAATCTGCCTGAGCATTAAGCGTAAAAGCCCGCTGTAACAGGCCTTGAGCATTGAAAGCCTCTGAATGACAGGGTAAATTGTGGAGCAATTTATTAACTGACTGGAGGCGTCCCGCGTGGAACTGGCTTGTCTTGACCTTGAAGGTGTATTGATTCCCGAAATCTGGATTGCATTTGCTGACGAAACCGGTATCGAGGAACTTAAAGCCACCACCCGGGATATCCCGGATTACGACGTACTGATGAAGCAGCGTCTTCGCATTCTGGATGAGCATGGCCTGACCCTGCCTCAGATACAGGACACCATCAGCCGTCTGACTCCACTTGAAGGAGCCCGTGAGTTTATAGATTGGCTGCGGGAGCGCTTCCAGGTGGTGATCCTGTCAGATACTTTCTATGAGTTTGCTGCTCCGTTGATGAAGCAGCTTGGCTACCCGGCTCTGCTTTGCCACAAGCTGGAAGTGAATGATGAAGGGCGCATCACCGACTACACGTTGCGCCAACGCGACCCGAAGCGCCAGTCTGTACGTGCATTTCAACTGCTGAACTATCGTGTGATCGCAACCGGTGATTCCTACAATGATACGACCATGCTGACGCAGGCTGAGTCCGGTATCCTGTTCCACGCACCGGATAATGTCATCGCTGAGTTCCCACAATTCCCGGCTGTACATACCTACGAAGACCTGAAGCAGGCTTTTGTTGATGCCAGCGTACGTAACCTGACTGTCTAATGACTCGGCGACAGCAGCGGATGCTACAACAGAGGATAAGAGCATGAAGATGATAAGACCCAAACGCCTGCTTCTGGCCCTCGGTGTTGCGGTGCCTGTATCCCTGGTAGCAGCCGGTCTGCTGTCCTATCAACCACTGTCAGCTCCACTTGAACTGCGGTTGTCGGTGCCTGAAGTATCCGACCTTTCTTCTGCAGATGCTGAAGAGGTGAAGGATCTTGAGCCGGCTGATTTTGTCTATACCATTGAGCCTGGTGATACTCTCAGTACCATCTTTGAGATGCTGGGTATACCCCAGAAACATATGTATCAGGTACTCGAAAGTGATGTTTCGATTCTTGCTCTGGATACACTCAAGCCTGGTGATCAGTTGGCGTTCTGGCTCAATGAGGGAGCGCTGAGCAAGCTGGAACTGATCTTCAGCCCGGCCCACCAGGTTGTGTTCAGCCGTGTTGGTGATGAAACGTTTGAATATCACGAGAATTTGCTTGAAGGCGAGTGGAAAGAAGAGCTCATCGCGGGCGAAATCAACGGCAGCTTCTATGTGGCTGCCAAAAATGCAGGGCTCAATGCGCTTGAGGTTCAGCGCATCTCAAACCTGCTGCAAGACAAGATCAATTTCCGGCGCGACCTCCGTGCAGGCGACCTGTTTCAAGTCGTGCGTGCCGAGCAGTTCGTGAATGGCGAGCCGACAGGCAACTCACGACTGGAAGGGCTGCGGATTATCAACCGTGCGCGTGAATTGACCGCTTTCATGTTTGATGGCCACTACTATGATCTGAATGGCGAGAGTCTGGCGCGGGCATTCATGCGCTATCCCACTGAACGCAAGTTTCGTCTCAGTTCGCCCTTCAACCCCAATCGCAAGCATCCTGTCACGGGGCGTGTTAGACCTCACAACGGTACCGACTTCGCGACTCCGATCGGTACCCCCATTCTGGCAACCGGGGATGGTGTGGTAACACGGGTGCAGAACCACCCCTACGCGGGTTTGTATATCGTGATTGAACACGGTCAAAAGTACCGTACCCGATATCTGCACTTGAGCAAATCGCTGGTCAGCAAGGGGCAGACTGTGAGTCGGGGGCAGAAAATCGCCCTGTCAGGAAACTCAGGGCGCTCTACCGGTCCGCATTTGCATTATGAGCTGCATATCAGCGGCCGTCCGGTTGATGCCATGCGTGCACCGATCCCTGTTGCCGAGGCTGTGGGTGACAAGGATCGTGTGGCGTTTAACGAGCTGCGCAATCGCATCTTGGCACAGATGGGGGAGAGCTAACCGCTTTCTCCCGTTTCCATTACTCAAACGGCTTTACAGTTGTTCCAGGGTCTGCAGCAGGTTGTTGACCTTGTTATAGGATTCCTGATATTCGTCGTCGATATCCGAATCGGCGACAATTCCTCCCCCCGCCCAGCAATAAATCCTGTCTTTCTGTACCAGTAGCGTCCGAATGGTAATGCTGGTATCCATTGTGCCGCAGGCGCTGATGTAGCCAATCGAGCCGCAGTAAATGGAACGGCGCTGAGGTTCCAGCTCATCGATGATCTCCATGGCGCGAATCTTGGGGGCGCCGGTGATTGAGCCGCCCGGAAAGCAGTCTCTCAGCAGCTGAACTGCAGTCACACCTGGTCTCAATATACCGCAAACGCTGCTGACCATGTGGTGCACATTCGGATAGTGCTCGATGCTGAACAGCTCGGGCACGTTTACACTGCCAGGCAGGCAGCTTTTGCTCAAATCGTTGCGTAGCAAGTCTACGATCATCAGGTTTTCAGCACGGTCCTTGGGCGACTGCAGCAGTTGCTGTGCCAGATACTGGTCTTCGTCTGTGTTGGTTGCACGCGGTCGTGTACCCTTGATGGGGCGTGTTTCAACCTTGCCTTCACGAGAAGCCTCAAGGAAACGCTCGGGCGAAAGTGACAGAATCGTACCGTCGTTCGACTCAAGGAAGGCGGCGAAGGGAGTGGGGGCAGTTTTACGCAGGGCGCGATATGCCAACCAAGGGTCACCGCTGCAGGTGGCGGAGAAGCGCTGGGTAAAATTGATCTGATAGCAGTCACCCGCATGGATGTAGTCATCAATCCGATTCAGTGCCTGGCCATAGGTTGCACGGTCCATATTGCTGACAAACGCAGTTGTGAGTACAAACGGGTGTGCCTGCCGCACGCTGTCCGCCGTGAGATTCTGCTCGAGCCGCTGCTGGACCTGTTGCAGGCTGGTCTCATTCACTTTGGGGTGGTGCATCAGGCAGCTGCGCTGCAACTGATGGTCAATGACAACAGCCCAGAGATAACAGCCGACCCGCAGCCATGGGAAATTGATATCAGCCTGAGCCTTGCTGGGCAGCTGCTCAAGCGCACGTCCCAGATCATAGCTGAAGGTGCCGATAAAGCCGCCATTGAACGGTATATCCGGATCTGCCGTGGGTATTTCAATCTCTGCAAGCAGATTCGCAAGGCAAGCAAAGGGGTCGTCATCCTTGGTGTCGAGGGCGGTATCGTTTCGATTGATCTCCAGGCCCTCGGGACCAAAGCGGACTACAAGGTCGGGAGCGGCCGAAATGATATCGTAGCGCCCGCAGTGAGCGACGGGGTGTGAACTGTCAAGCAGGACAGGTTCGCCAAGATCACGCATGATCTCGAAGATCCGGTGTGCATCCAGCGGATAGGGTAGCGACTGATATTGAATCACCCTTGATCCTCACGCAAAAAGCTCATTTTACTCCTGTCCCCGGCGGGGGGCGAGTCCGTTGCCGCACATGGGTATAATTGCTTCATTGTGTAGTCAGGAGTTCAGCATGAAACACCCCTTCGTCATCAGTGAGCATCAACTGGTACTGCCGGATCAGCACCTTCATTACCGTCTGTACCGCAACCCAGTCCTGCACAATGGCCGCAAACTGCTTTTGATCCATGGTGCGGGTGTGGCAGGTGAAGACACCTGGCACATGCTGACCGCCTTTCTTGAGCACTGGCAAGAGATCCTCGTGCCGGATCTGCGCGGCGCAGGGCAAAGTGAATTCCCGGATGGGGGCGAGTACCCCTTTAGCGTGCAGACTTTGGTCAGTGACATGTCTGCGCTACTCGACCAGCTTGGGTGGTGGCAGTTCGACCTGGGAGGCTATTCCCTGGGTGGGCTCGTGAGCATGCTGCTCAAGCAGCGTTACCCAGATCGTGTCGGCAAACAGTTTTTACTGGAGTCGGCTGTGCTGGATCGGCCCGACTGGGTCAGCACCATTGAGTTGCGACAGCGCTATTCGAGCGCGGCCGTGCATTTGCGCTCTGATGACCGGGAGCAGGGGATACGTCAATTCCTCGACACTATTTCACCGAACCGCAAGGCAAGTGCGCAAACAGAATCGGTTGCAGTCAGTCGATTGGCGCGTCGGCCGCTGGGCTTTGCTCATGCATTGGACGCCGTAACGGCTGCCATCAACAGTATCGACCGTGAAGCGCTACTGGCATCTCAAGGGGATGTGAGCAGCTTTATCGGAGGGTTGAGTGTGGAGTTGATGCATCAGCTGCATTTGACTCTGGCTGAGCAGATGCCCAATTGGCACTACTTTATGGTGCCAGGAACCGATCATTCATTACCGTTCCAGAAGCCACGACAGATCGCCCGCATCATGAATGCGGAACTCGAACGCTACCTGCGCGAATGCTGAGGGAAAGCCCCTAGACTTTTGTCTGATGTTGACAATTTTTCAGCCAGATCAGGTTGACGCCCCTTTTTGGCATGGGTATCGTTGCTTCTGAAAATATTGTCGACAATCTTGATCAGGGGTTGTAGCTGACGTGAGTGAAGAAATCGGGTATCCGAAAGTGGTGCCGCTTGAACCGGAAGCCCGTACGCTGGCTGACCGAGTGTGCCGCCAGATCGTGACGGCCATTGTGAAGGGTGAAATTCCGCCCGGTCACAAGATCAGCGAGCCCGAGCTGGCCAGAACCTATGGTATCAGCCGCGGCCCGTTGCGCGAAGCCATTCGCCGCCTTGAAGGCTGGCGCCTGGTTGAGCGCAAGGCGCATGTAGGGGCTCGGGTGGTTAAGCTGAGTGCGCACGAGTTGATCGAGATTTACCGCGTTCGCGAAGCGCTGGAAGGCATGGCATGCCGACAGGCCGCCAAGAACATGACAGATGCCGAGATCGAGAGTCTGAAGCGCCTGCTGGATGAGCATGAAGCCTCCATTGAGCAACGCGAAGGCCGCTCCTACTTCCAGAAGGAGGGTGATCTCGATTTCCATTACCGAATTGTACAGGGCAGCAAGAACTCCAAACTGCTGGAGCTTCTGGGTGACGACCTGTACCACCTGGTACGTATGTACCGTTATCAATTCAGTGTGTCCAGCTCGCGCCCCAAGCGTGCCCTCAAGGAGCATCGTCAGATTATCGATGCAATCGAGGCACGAGATGAGGAGCTGGCCGAGATGCTGATGCGTCGTCATATCAGTGCCGCACGCCGCAACATCGAAGACAAACTGGATACAGTGACCAAACCTGAAGGGGATAAACATGGCTGAGAAAATGACTGCGGGTGCGCGCTTCCGTAAAGCGCTGGCTGAGAACCAGCCGCTGCAGATCGTTGGTACCGTCAACGCTTACAATGCAATGATGGCTACACGAGTGGGACACCAGGCGATCTACCTGTCCGGTGGTGGTGTTGCCAACGCTTCTTACGGCCTGCCTGATCTGGGCATGACCTCAATGAACGATGTGCTGGAAGATGTATGTCGCATCACCAGTGCCGTCGATACACCACTGATGGTTGATATCGATACCGGCTGGGGTGGCGCATTCAACATCGCCCGTACCGTAAAAGAGATGATCAAGGGTGGCGCTGCGGCCGTTCATATCGAAGACCAGGTTGCGCAGAAGCGCTGTGGCCACCGTCCCAACAAGGAGATCGTATCCCTTGAAGAGATGGTTGATCGTGTCAAGGCAGCCGTTGATGCCCGTACCGATGATGATTTCTTCATCATGGCACGCACTGATGCGTTCCAGATGGAAGGGCTGAATGCCGCTGTTGAGCGTGCCCAGGCCTGCCTGGAAGCCGGTGCCGATGCGATTTTTGCCGAAGCCGTACACACGCTGGATGACTACCGTGCCTTCTCCAACGGCATCAACGGTTCTCACTTGCTGGCGAACATCACCGAGTTTGGTGCCACGCCGCTGTTCAACAAGAAAGAGCTGGGTGAGGCTGGTGCCACTATGGTGCTGTACCCGCTGTCAGCCTTCCGTGCCGCCAACAAGGCTGCACTGAATGTATACGAACACCTGCTGAAAGATGGCGACCAGAAAGCGGTTGTCGACACCATGCAGACCCGCATGGAACTGTACGATTTCCTCAACTACCACGACTTTGAGCAGAAGCTGGATGCGCTGTTCAAAGAAGGCAAAAACAAATAAGAATCACGGTATCGGGAGGTCTGACCTCCCGACAACAGATTGAAGGAGAGACAGATGGCAGAAGCAAAGAAACTCGGCGGTGCCGGTCTGCGTGGACAGTCCGCTGGTGAAACCGCTCTGTGTACCGTTGGCAAAAGCGGTGCCGGCCTGACCTACCGCGGCTATGACATCAAGGAGCTGGCTGACAAGGCCCAGTTTGAAGAAGTGGCTTATCTGTTGCTGTACGGAAAGCTGCCGAACCAGGCAGAACTCGACGGCTACAAGGCGAAACTGAAAGGCATGCGCGGCCTGCCAGAGGCCCTGAAAACCGTGCTGGAACAGATTCCGAAGGATGCGCACCCGATGGATGTGATGCGCACCGGTTGTTCAATGCTGGGGAATCTGGAAACCGAGCAGGATTTCTCCGAGCAGCACGATCATATCGACCGTATGCTGGCTGCTTTCCCGTCGATCATCAACTACTGGTACAACTTTGCGCACCACGGCAAACGTATCAACACCGAGACCGACGCCGACTCCATTGGAGAACACTTCCTCTGGACTCTGCACGACAAGAAGCCCGAGCCTCTGCACGTCAAGGTGATGCATGCATCCCTGATCCTCTACGCTGAGCATGAGTTTAACGCGTCCACCTTTACCGCTCGCGTATGCGCTTCAACCCTGTCCGATATTCACAGCTGTGTGACTGCGGCTATTGGCTCTCTGCGTGGCCCGCTGCACGGTGGTGCCAACGAAGCTGCCATGGCGATGATCGAGAACTGGAAATCCGCTGACGAAGCGGAAGAGGCGATCATGGGCATGCTGGCCCGCAAGGACAAGATCATGGGCTTCGGTCATGCGATCTACCGTGACTCCGATCCGCGTAACGCCATCATCAAGGAGTGGTCACAGAAGCTGGCCGAGCAGGTGGGTGATACCGTGCTGTACCCGGTTTCCGAGCGTGTTGAAGCGGTTATGTGGCGCGAGAAGAAACTGTTCTGTAACGCCGACTTCTTCCACGCGTCTGCCTATCACTTCATGGGTATCCCGACCGAGCTGTTCACGCCGATCTTCGTGTGTTCGCGTGTAGCCGGCTGGACAGCGCATGTGATGGAGCAGCGTGCCAATAACCGCATTATCCGTCCGTCCGCTGACTACACAGGTCCCGAGTCGGCCGAATGGGTTGCGATCGAAGACCGTCCCTGATCGGACTGTCTAATCGCCCCTGGTTGCAGCGGTCTGCGTCCGCAGCCGCTGCCATATGCCCCTGAATACATCGATGGACACCAGTCATATGAACACTCAATACCGTAAATCACTTGCGGGCACCGGTCTGGACTATTTCGACACCCGCGCGGCGGTCGATGCCATTGCACCGGGTGCTTACGCCACTCTGCCATATACATCGCGTGTTCTGGCCGAACAGCTGGTACGCCGCTGTGAGCCCGAAGCACTGACCGATTCACTGAAACAGCTGATTGAGCGCAAGCGCGACCTGGATTTCCCCTGGTATCCGGCGCGCGTGGTATGCCACGACATTCTGGGTCAGACAGCATTGGTTGATCTGGCCGGTCTGCGTGATGCCATTGCCGAGAAGGGCGGTGATCCTGCCAAGGTCAACCCGGTTGTACCGACTCAGTTGATCGTTGACCACTCGCTGGCCGTTGAGGCAGCCGGCTTCGATCCGGACGCGTTCGAGAAGAACCGCGCCATCGAAGACCGTCGCAATGAGGACCGCTTCCACTTCATCGAATGGACCAAAACCGCATTCAAGAACGTGGATGTGATCCCGGCCGGTAACGGCATCATGCACCAGATCAACCTGGAGAAGATGTCCCCGGTGATTCAGGCCCGCGATGGTGTTGCCTTCCCGGATACCTGTGTCGGTACCGACTCCCACACTCCGCACGTGGACGCGTTGGGCGTCATCGCCATCGGTGTGGGTGGCCTGGAAGCCGAAACTGTAATGCTGGGTCACCCGTCCATGATGCGTCTGCCGGATATCGTCGGCGTCGAACTGACCGGCAAACGCAAGCCGGGCATCACCGCAACCGATATCGTACTGGCTATCACCGAATTCCTGCGTAAGGAACGTGTGGTTGGGGCCTACCTGGAGTTCTTCGGTGAAGGTGCTGACAGCCTGACTATCGGTGACCGTGCCACCATCTCCAACATGACACCGGAATACGGTGCCACTGCGGCGATGTTCTACATCGATGGGCAGACTATCGATTATCTGAAGCTGACTGGACGTGAGCCTGAACAGGTAGCCCTGGTGGAACAGTATGCCAAGGAAACCGGTCTTTGGGCTGATGACCTGAAAACCGCCCAGTACGAGCGTGTGCTGAGCTTTGATCTGTCTACAGTTGAACGCAACCTGGCCGGTCCGTCCAACCCGCACCGTCGCCTCCCGACCGCTGCTCTGCACGAGCGTGGCATTGCCGATGAAGACAAGCTGGCGGCAGCCCGTGCTGAAGAGGCTGAAGGCAAGCTGCCGGACGGCGCTGTGATCATTGCGGCAATTACGTCATGTACCAACACGTCCAACCCGCGTAACGTGGTGGCAGCCGGTCTGCTGGCCAAGAAAGCCAACGAGCTGGGTTTGATCCGCAAGCCTTGGGTGAAGTCTTCTTTTGCACCGGGCTCCAAAGTGGCTCGTCTGTACCTGGAAGAGGCTGGATTGCTGTCGGAACTGGAAAAGCTGGGCTTCGGTATCGTGGCCTATGCCTGCACCACCTGTAACGGCATGTCCGGTGCACTGGATCCGAAGATCCAGCAGGAGATCATCGATCGCGATCTGTACGCGACTGCTGTTCTGTCCGGTAACCGTAACTTCGATGGTCGCATTCACCCATACGCCAAGCAGGCGTTCCTGGCGTCTCCGCCGCTGGTTGTGGCCTACGCCATTGCCGGTACCGTTCGCTTCGATATCGAGAAAGATGCGCTGGGCACCGACAAGGATGGCAACCCGATCACCCTGAAGGATCTGTGGCCGTCGGACGAAGAGATCGATGCGATTGTAGCCAAAGCGGTGAAGCCTGAGCAGTTCAAGCAGGTCTACATTCCGATGTTCGATCTGGGCAAAGTTGAAGAAGCAGAAAGCCCGCTCTACGACTGGCGTGAGATGTCCACATATATTCGCCGCCCGCCGTACTGGGAAGGTGCTCTGGCAGGTGAGCGTACCCTGACTGGTATGCGTCCGTTGGCGGTGTTGCCTGACAACATCACCACCGACCACTTGTCACCCTCCAACGCCATCATGATGGACAGTGCGGCTGGTGAATACCTGCACAAGATGGGAGTGCCGGAGGAGGACTTCAACTCATACGCAACGCACCGTGGCGACCACCTGACGGCGCAGCGTGCAACCTTTGCCAACCCGAAACTGATCAACGAGATGGCCATCGTCGACGGTGAGGTCAAGCAAGGATCGCTGGCGCGTGTTGAGCCTGAAGGCAAAGTCATGCGGATGTGGGAAGTGATTGAAGCCTACATGCAGCGCAAGCAGAACCTGATCATCGTTGCCGGTGCTGACTACGGTCAGGGCTCGTCCCGTGACTGGGCGGCCAAGGGCGTGCGTCTGGCGGGTGTTGAAGCGATTGTGGCCGAAGGCTTCGAGCGTATTCACCGTACCAACCTCGTGGGCATGGGTGTGTTGCCGCTGCAGTTCCGTGAAGGCGAAACCCGTCACACCTACGGCATCGATGGTACCGAAACCTACGATGTGAAAGGCGAGATCGCACCGGGTGCCACCCTGACGCTGGTGATCAACCGTCGCAACGGCGAAAGCGTTGAAGTGCCGGTGATCTGTCGTCTGGATACCGCTGCCGAAGTGGAAACCTACAAGGCCGGTGGTGTGCTGCAGCGCTTTGCCAAGGAGTTCCTGGAAGCGGAAGGCGCTGCCTGATTCCAGATCTCACCAGGTCCGGACTGTCATTGATGGTCCGGACGTGTCCCGGATGGGGCGCAGACTCAAGTGCTGCAGTGTTGCTGGAGCGGACCGTGTGGCGCCATGGATGGCGCCATCGAGCCCCCAGGGATGGGTTTACGGCGTGTCCGAACCGGCAATGCTGCAGCACACCTTTCACCGTCTGAATGCTCCCGTCCGGCAACCGACTTATTTTGGAGCATCTCAATGTCCAGTGTTCCCCAGATTAAAATACCGGCCACCTATATCCGTGGCGGCACCTCCAAGGGTGTATTCTTCAATCTTACTGATCTGCCCGAAGCCGCGCAGGTCCCGGGTGAAGCCCGTGACAGGATCCTGCAGCGCGTAATTGGCAGCCCCGACCCCTATGGTCAGCAGATCGACGGTATGGGTGGTGCGACCTCCAGTACCTCCAAAACCGTTATTTTGGCCAAAAGTGAACAGCCTGATCACGACGTGGATTACCTGTTCGGTCAGGTGGCGATCAACAAGGCGTTCGTCGACTGGTCCGGCAACTGTGGCAACCTGACCGCTGCGGTGGGGGCTTTTGCTATCAGCAAAGGGCTGGTCGACCCTGAGCGCGTGCCGGAAAACGGCATCTGCACCGTGCGCATCTGGCAGAAGAACATCCAGAAAACCATTATCGCCCATGTGCCGATCACCAACGGTGAGGTGCAGGAAACCGGTGATTTCGAACTGGATGGCGTAACCTTCCCGGCAGCCGAGGTAGTGATCGAGTTCATGGACCCCGCCGATGGCGAAGGCTCCATGTTCCCGACCGGTAACGTGGTCGATGAGCTGGAGGTACCGGGGGTGGGTACCTTCAAGGCCAGTATGATCAATGCCGGCATCCCCACCATCTTCGTCAACGCGGCCGATATCGGTTACACCGGTACCGAACTGCAGAAAGACATCAATGGCGATGCCGAGGCACTGGCCCGGTTTGAGACCATGCGTGCCTATGGTGCAGTCAAGATGGGCCTGATCAAGGATATCGAAGAGGCCGTTGCCCGCCAGCATACTCCGAAGATCGCTTTTGTGGCACCAGCGACCGATTATGAAGCTTCCAGCGGCAAGCAGATCAAGGCCAGCGATATTGATGTATGTGTGCGTGCGCTCTCCATGGGCAAGCTGCATCATGCCATGATGGGCACCGCATCTGTTGCAATTGCCACCGCTGCAGCCGTACCCGGCACGCTGGTTAACCTGGCTGCCGGCGGTGTTGACCGAGACGCTGTGACCTTCGGCCATCCGTCCGGTACCCTGCGAGTGGGTGCCGCAGCTGAACAGGTTAACGGTGAATGGACGGCCACCAAAGCGGTCATGAGCCGCAGTGCCCGAGTGTTGATGGAAGGCTGGGTTAGAATTCCGGGCGATACCTTCTAGCAGCCATTTCACTGTGATCTGATACAACAACGCCCGCCTTTTACAGCGCGGGCGTTTTATTATTGGATGAATATAAGCTTAAGCGAGACAGTATTTGCTTGACTGGCGTACAATCAGACTTCTAAACCAGCAGTACATGGATTGGTCATGCCACCCCTGCATCGTCCCCACAAACCCATTTCCAGTCGAGTTGTTTTTTTGGCTGCACTCCTCCTGGTCATTGCTGGGCTGGCGGTGACGGAATATGTTGTCCGAATGGCGGAACAGCGGGTGGCTCAGGTCAGGACCATCGAAGCAACAGCGATTCTGGCACAGATGCGAGCGCAGCTAGAAAGCGAAATCAATTCTGTCCTTTATCTCTCCCGAGGACTGATAAGCTACGTGGCTGTTCAGCCTGCCTATGACCCTGATCGCTGGCGTGAGCTGGCGGCTGAAGTGGCTCACGATTCGACGCTTGTGCGCAATATCGGTTTGGCGCCTGATAACGTGATGCGTTTTGTTTATCCGCTTGAAGGTAATGAGCAGGCCCTGGGGCTTGATTACCGCAACACACCTGAGCAATGGCCGGCTGTTGAACGTGCCATTTCAAGCGGAAAGTTGAACCTGGCAGGACCATTCGAGCTGAAACAGGGCGGTGTCGGCATTGTTGCTCGCAGCCCGATTTATTTCATGGATGACGGAAAGAAGCGCTACTGGGGGCTGGCATCCATCGTTATAGATTTCCCACGTCTGCTTGAGCAGGCCAGGGTGAGTGCTCATGTTGAGGGCTTTGATATAGCGATCAGGGGGCGAGATGGTTTGGGTGCCAAAGGCGCGGTGTTTTTTGGGCTTGCCAAGGTGTTTGAAGACCCTGTAGTTGAAATGACGGTTCATTTCCCCAACGGCAGCTGGGTAATGGCTGCGCGCTCAAGCCCGGGTGTTTCAACGCCTGTTATTGTTATCCGACTTGCCGCATGGTTGCTGATCATGATTCTGGCAGGCCTGTTTCTGTTGCTGTTCCGCCTTTATCGCTTTGCCCACGAGCAGTCTGTATCCGACCCGCTCACCGGTCTGGCCAATCGACGGCTGCTGCTGGGGCGTGCAGAGTACCTTGCCCAATTGTACTCACGCACAGGGCAGGGGTTTGCACTTTTCTTTGTCGATCTGAACCGGTTCAAGCAGGTGAATGACCGGTTCGGTCACCATGTGGGTGATCAGCTATTGATCGAAGCGGCCAACCGGTTGAGTCAAAGTGTCCGACAGTCCGATACGCTGGCTCGCAACGGGGGCGATGAATTCATTTTGCTTCAGCCGGGGGTCAATGCCGGCGATGCATCGACTATAGCATCGAAGCTTGAGGCGATGATGGACCGGCCATTTATGATTGAGGGGCATTCGTTGCAGATTTCGGCCAGTGTGGGCTGCGCGGTGTTCCCGCAGGATGTGAATAATGTGGAGGCCGTGATCAATTTGGCTGACAGCCGGATGTATGAGCGTAAACAGGAAAAACGGGCCCGCCAGAGCTGAACTCTGGCGGGAGGGATATACTCAGCGTTGGCTCAGGACCGGCTTGAGTTTCTCGTTCATGGTGCGCAGGCTGTCTTCGGTGGTTTTCCAGTCGATGCAGGCATCAGTAACGGATACGCCATACTTCAGCTCAGACAGATCCTGAGGAATAGACTGGTTGCCCCACTCCAGGTTGCTTTCGATCATCAGGCCAACAATTGACTGGTTGCCTTCCAGAATCTGGTTGGCCACGTTGTCTGCCACCAGCGGCTGCAGTGCCGGGTCCTTGCTGGAGTTGGCATGACTGCAGTCGATCATGATGTTGGCTTTCTGTCCGGCTTTTTCCAGCGCCTGCTCACATAGTTTTACACTGACAGAATCATAGTTGGGCTTGCCGTCGCCGCCGCGCAGTACGACATGTCCATAACGGTTGCCACGGGTGCGCACGATCGATACCTGGCCATCGCCATTCATGCCCAGAAAGCTGTGAGGATGGCTGACCGACTTCATGGCATTTACCGCCACATCCAGACCGCCATCGGTACCGTTCTTGAACCCCACGGCACAGGAGAGACCGGATGACATTTCGCGGTGGGTCTGAGATTCAGTGGTACGGGCGCCAATGGCAGACCAGCTGATCAAGTCCTGCATATACTGAGGGCTGTTGGGGTCCAGAGCTTCTGTTGCCAGCGGCAGGCCCATTTCAGCCAGATCCAGCAGCAACTTTCGACCAATATGGAGTCCTTCCTCGATATCAAAGGAGTCGTTCATGTGTGGGTCGTTGATCAGGCCTTTCCAGCCCACGGTGGTGCGAGGTTTTTCAAAGTAGACACGCATAACCAGATACAGAGTGTCCTTGACCTCTTCGGCCAGCACCTTGAGACGGCGGCCATACTCCAGAGCTGCTTCAGGGTCATGGATCGAGCAGGGGCCAACGACCATAAACAGGCGATTGTCCTTGCGATCGAGTATGTCCTTGATTACCTGGCGGCCCTGCATCACGCTGGCGGCAGCGGTTTCCGTCAGGGGCAGACGAGCCTTGAGCTCTTCCGGCGTTACCAGAGGGGTGTTGGATTCAATATTAAGGTCTTCTACACGTGTATCGGTCATCGTTAAGTCCTGACAGCGGCTGGAATGCTGAAAATACGGCGCCCGGCGCCGATCTCAGCTAGTTTTACCATATCGCTGCAGTGGTTATAAGTGCCTTTAGGTTGTAGTTGTACTCACTTGTTCAGGTGTCAGTGATAAACTTGCTTTTTTGCGATGAACGTTCAGACCCTGTCAGGGTCACAATTCACATCTCATTGACCGATAAAGGAATTCAGCCTTGTATCCCGCTCTGTCAAAACCCCTGTATCTGCTTTTGACCTTGCTGCTGGCGCTGCCGTCAGCTGCCAACGCATTCAGCTTTGGCTCATCCAGTAATGAGCCACTGCCGGTCGAACAGGCATTTCAGCTGCGCAGTGAGCTGGGCAATGCAGGTGAAATTAAGCTGGTGTGGGACGTACAACCGGACTACTACCTCTACCGTGACAAAATCGAGATCGGTCTGCCAGATCATCTGCAACTGGTCGACCGGCGTGATGTGAGTGGTGAAATGAAAGAGGACCCGTTGTTTGGGCGGGTGGAGGTCTATCACAACACTGCACAGGTTGATTTGTTGCTGGGCCATCAGATGGGTAAGGCTGATGCGGGCACTCTCAATGTCACCTATCAAGGGTGCTGGGAAGGCGGCGTCTGTTATCCGCCCGTAACCGAGCAGCTGGATGTGAACAACTTGCCGGCAGCAGCGGGTCTTGCCTGGGCTGAGTCGTCAGCTGTGGCATCGGTACCTGCCACGGCCCAGGCTGACCAGCCCTTTGTCAGTGAGCAGGATCAGTTCGCGGGCCTTTTGGCCAGTGGCAACTGGCTCCTGATGCTTGGAGCCTTTTTCCTTGCCGGCCTGGCACTGTCGTTTACGCCCTGTGTCTTGCCGATGATTCCGATACTGTCTGGAATTATCGCGGGGCAGGGGCATCATGTCAGTACTCTGCGCGCCTTTATGCTGTCGCTGGTTTATGTGCTGGCAATGGCGCTGACCTATACCCTGGCCGGCGTTCTCGCGGGCCTGTTTGGGGCCAATCTGCAGGCAAGCTTTCAGAATCCGTGGATTATCGGCAGCTTCAGCGCTGTTTTTGTGTTGCTGGCCCTGTCGATGTTCGGCTTTTATGAATTGCAGCTGCCTTCGGCACTTCAGAGCCGTGTCAGTACAGTCAGTCATCGCCAGAAGGGCGGTACCCTTACAGGGGTGGCCGTAATGGGCCTGCTGTCAGCGTTGATCGTCGGCCCGTGCATGGCGGCCCCGCTGGCCGGTGCGTTGATCTATATTGGCCAGAGCGGTGATCCTGTATTGGGTGGTGCTGCATTGTTCGCGCTGTCGCTGGGTATGGGCGTACCTTTGCTGCTGGTGGGCGCGTCTGCCGGCAAGTTGCTTCCAAGAGCCGGTGTCTGGATGGAAAGTGTCAAGGCTGGGTTTGGTGTCATTCTGTTGTTGATGGCGGTCTGGATGCTGGATCGGGTGGTTGCCACCGAAGTAACTATGTTGTTGGCCGGTCTGATTCTGGTAATCAGTGCCGTTTATCTGCGCGCATTGGACAAACTGCCGGAACACGGCAATGGCTGGCATCGCTTCTGGAAAGGGGTGGGGCTGATCCTGCTGGTATACGGCGCTGCGCTGCTGATCGGAGTCATGGCGGGTAATCGCAGCCTGCTGTATCCACTGCAGGGAATTGTCGGCGGTGGGGCCCAGGCGCAGCAGAGGGCTGAGCTGCCCTTCACCACGATTAAAACCGAGTCTGAGCTGGATGCGATTCTGCAGCAGGCTCAGGCCAACGGCCAGCCTGTGATGCTGGACTTCTATGCGGACTGGTGTATCGCCTGTATCGAACTGGAGCATGTCACCTTCAGCGATGCAGGTGTACAGAGGGCCTTGACTCCGTTCCGGTTGGTCAAGCTGGATTTGACCGCACACAATGACGAGGCACGTGCCCTGTACAAACGATTCGGAATCATCGGTCCACCGGCACTGGTTTTTTACGATGCAAATGGTGAGGTACGCCCCGATCTGACTTTAATCGGTGTGATCGATCCTGAAGATTTCATCGCTCAGACCGGCCGGGTCACATTCTGAGACGTAAACAGTAAAGCGCCGAAGCTTTTTCGGCGCTTTACTGATGGTGTGTCAGCTCTGCAGCTCAGGCAAGTCGCAGAACAGCTCCAGCGCCTCGGGGTTGGCCAGCGCATCCTTGTTTTTGACCTCTTCTCCCAATACCACCTTGCGCACAGCCAACTCAACAATTTTGCCGCTGATGGTGCGCGGAATGTCCGTTACTTGTATCACCTTGGCGGGAACGTGACGGGGGGTGGTGTTGGCCCGAATGGTATCCCTGATCCGCTTGATCAGCTCATCGGTGAGGTTGAAACCTTCCTTGAGTCGCACAAACAGGACGACCCGAACATCATTGTCCCAAGGCTGGCCGATACAAAGGCTTTCCAGTACTTCGTCCACCTTTTCAACCTGACGATAGATTTCGGCCGTGCCGATGCGAACACCACCGGGGTTAAGCACGGCATCGGAGCGCCCATGAATGATCAGACCATCATGTTCGGTAATCTCGCCGTAGTCACCGTGCGCCCAGATGTTGTCGAACTGGCCAAAATAGGCATCATGGTATTTCTGACCATCCTCGTCATTCCAGAACCCGATTGGCATGGATGGGAAGGGGCGGGTGCAGACCAGCTCGCCCTTTTCACCGCGCACAGGTTTGCCGTTGTCATCAAAGATCTCGACCGCCATGCCAAGGCCACGACACTGCAGTTCACCCGCGTAGACCGGGCGGATAGGGCAGCCCAGCGCAAAGCAGGAGACGATGTCGGTGCCGCCTGAAATGGATGACAGTTGGAGTTCCTGCTTGATGTCACGATAGACATATTCAAAACTTTCATGTGCCAGTGGGGAGCCGGTCGACAGCACTGAGCGCAGTTTTTCCAGATTATGGCTCTCACGAGGTTTAACGCCGGCTTTCTCAAGCGCTGCAATATATTTTGCACTGGTGCCAAATACCGTGATCCCTTCCTGTTCGGCGATATCCCAGAGAATGGAAGGTTGGGGAGCAAAGGGCGAGCCGTCGAACAGCATCAGGGTGCAACCGGTTGCAAGCCCGGATACCAGCCAGTTCCACATCATCCAGCCACAGGTGGTGTAGTAGAACAGGCAGTCGTCACGGCCCACATCCGTATGCAGGATATGCTCTTTCAAGTGCTGAATCAGGGTGCCACCGGCGCTGTGTACGATGCACTTGGGTACACCGGTTGTGCCTGATGAGTACATCACATACAGGGGGTGGTCGAACGGCAATGGCTCAAACTCGATTTCACTCGCTTGCGCGTCGATAAAGTCAGGCAGCAGTACCGCACGATCAAGGCCGCTGATATCGGGCGTGGCTTCAAGGAAGGGGACTACAACTATTTTTTCAACCGAATGCAGTTGATCAGCGATCCCCTGTACCCGCTCCAGACTGTTGAGCCGCTTGCCGTTGTAGCGATAGCCATCCGTTGTCAGCAGGATTTTCGGCTCAACTTGACCAAAACGGTCCAGTACGCCATTGATGCCGAAATCCGGTGAGCAGGAGCTCCATATTGCGCCAATGGAGGCGGTTGCCAACATGCCGATCAGGGTTGCCGGAATGTTGGGCATGAAGCCTGAGACGCGGTCACCTCGAGTAACCCCCTCGCGCCGCAAAGCACTCGCCAGTTGTGCCACCTGAAGGTAAAGCTCGGCATGACTCAGTTCTATGCGGGTGTCGTCCTCGCCGCGGAAAATAACAGCCGGTCGTTGATCCCGGTAGCGCAGCAGATTTTGGGCAAAATTCAGTCGCGCATCAGGAAACCAGCGAGCACCGGGCATGCGTTCAGGATGCTCCAGCACACGGTTCCCCTTGTCACCGATAATCCCGGCGTAATCCCACAGGTCACTCCAGAAAGTCTCGCTGTGCTCAGTACTCCACTGATGCAGGGCTTGATAGTTGTTCAGATCGAGCTGATGGCGCTGGTTCAGAGTCTGCATGAAATCATAAAGGCGGGTAGCCCGGCAGCGTGCCTCATCGGGTGCCCAGAGTGGCTCAGTCATCGACCTCTCCTGATTGTTCTCTTGTTGTTATGGTGAGTCGGCTGTATGCAGGAAACAGAAGCAGGCAGCCGAAAGTTTACGTTAACGTAAACTTTCATGGATCTGCCGGTTTTAGTCAAGGGGGTAGGGGTTATTACTGAATGGTTTAGCGCAGGTATTCGCGGCTTATTTCGCGGAAGGTGTCGGTTCCGGCACGGCGCAACCACTCAAAGGCGACCATTTCACGGGTGACTACATAAATGCCGCACTGACGGAGTCGCGCCAGAGCAGCCGCCTTGTCGGCCGGTGAACGAGATGACACACAGTCCTCAACCACATAGACCTCACGTGCCTGCTGCTTCAGTTCAATGGCAGTTTGCAGCACGCACACGTGGGTTTCCATGCCGATCAGGATCACCTGGTTGTGCTTGCCGGCATTGATGCGGCGGTTGGGTTCGGGGTCGGACATGGCCGAAAAGTGAATTTTCTCCATCACGTTTTCAGGCGGCAGAATCGCCTGAAGTTGTGGCAATGTAGCACCCAACCCCTGCGGGTACTGCTCGGTGGTCAAGACAGGCACTTCAAGCCGGTTGGCAATATTGATCAGCCATTCGCAGTTGCTGACAATCTGGTCAGCTTCATGGATAACCGGCGCCATGCGCTGCTGGATGTCGATCACCAGCAGGCAGGATTTGTCAGGATGAATCAGCATGATGTCTCCTCGCTGCGTTTTTGTTGCAGCATAGCGGCTGCAATGATTTTAGGGAAACCGGATGGATCAATTCAGCGTTGTCGATATGGCATCTTGGCAGGGATGTGGTAGCCTGCCGAGCCATTAATGCTGATAATCACAACAAAACAGTAGCCATGGAGTCTGTTATGAAAGTCTATTCCATTGACGGCATTACCCCGGTGATTGATCCAACGGCCTATGTACACCCGACTGCTGTACTGATTGGGGATGTAATCATTGGTCCGCGCTGTTACGTGGGGCCGGCGGCTTGTTTGCGCGGTGACTTTGGTCGCCTTGTGCTGAAAGAGGGTGCCAACATTCAGGATACCTGTGTCATGCACGGTTTCCCCGGTACCGATACCGTGATCGAAGAGGATGGGCATATTGGTCACGGGGCTGTGCTGCACGGTTGCGTCATCAAGCGTAACGCACTGGTTGGGATGAATGCCGTGATCATGGATGATGCAGTGGTTGGCGAGTCCGCGATTGTGGCTGCCATGTCATTCGTAAAGGCCAAGTTCGAAGTTCCGGCACGTACACTGGTGGCAGGATCACCTGCGCGCATTATTCGCGAGCTGAGCGATGAAGAAATTGAGTGGAAGGGAATGGGCACGCGCCAGTACCAGGACCTGACCATCCGCAGCCTGAATACCATGCAGGAGGTGGAACCGCTTACAGAGGTTGAGCCTGATCGCAAGCGACTCAGCTTTGATGACAGTGTCATTCCGTTGTCTGAACTCAAACAGCGCTCAGCCCGGGATTGAGTGACAGGATACGCCGCAAGTCAGGACTGCGGCGTATCATCCTTGTCTGAATCCTTGTCACCGGTATAGAACTGCGGCCAGTAGCGTTGAACCACTGGCCCGTGGGTATCAAAGCTGTGGCAGGTGTTCAGTGTTGGCGGAGGTGTTTCGCCACCAATGCCAAAATCCTCCCGCTTTTCGCGCTCCTGATGGGTGGTCTGGTAGGCGGTGGTTGCCATGGTGCCTAGCATCTCCAGCAGATGGGTGCAGCCCTGAATTCCACCCAACAAGTCACGGGTCAGACGAGTAAAGCCAGGTGCAATCCGGTGACCGATCAGGCGGCGAAAATTGTCGGCGATACTCGGGCAATGCTTGAATGGCGTGTAGTCCATGCTGGCCTGAACGTCATGAATCAGCAGGTCGTAATCAACGGTCAGCCGCAGTGCCATCTTGTGAAGTGGCTCTCCGGTGGGAATGATGCCATCGTTGCGCTCAATAACCTGCAGGTCAAAGCTCTTCAGGTCTACCAGCTCGCCCTCCACGTCCCATAGTCCATCTCTGCGCTTGTAGCCTTTGCAGGTAATATAACGGGTGTGTAGCAGTTCACGGTCTTCAGCAGGGGGCAGGGGCATCGTTCGTCACTCGGTTTGCTGGCCAGGCGGCTTAAAGGCCGCCAAAGCGTTTGTAAAAACGGGGCGCGGGTTCAGGCAGTGGGCCATCCGCGGTTTCCTGGGTAGCCGCCAGCCATTGATCGGCTCCGGAGTAAATCCGGCGGTAGATATTCCGACACAGCACCCGCGCTGATGTACCGGCCCAGTCGGCAGGCAGCAGCTTTTCGGGGAGCAGCGGGTCACGTAGCAGCAATCGTCGATAATCGTGGATCAACAATGTGCGCAGCTGAAAGCACTGTTCCGGGTCAAGATTTTCGGCAGACTCCAATGCACGCAGGATCGGACGAAATCGGTCAAGAAACTGCTTATAGTCCTCTGCCAGTTGCTGCAGATTCCAGCATTCATGCACCAACTGTTTCAGCGCAGCCGACGTTTGGGTTGTACCCACCATCTCAGCACGCATATGGATCACTTCAGCCTGAACGCACAGCTCCTGCAGGGTGTTATAGAGCTCCTGCTGATCTGCCATCGGGTGTGCCATGATGCTCGGCGCAATGTTACCGAAACCCTGCCACTCAAGCTCTTTCTTCAGTACCTTGCGCAGCTCGTTATCCAGCTGGGTGGCGAGCACCATGTCCCACTTGCCGTCCCACTCGGGGTAGAGTTCGGCGTAGATGCGACGAAAGGCACTCTCAAAGCGGCGCCGACCGGAATCGGTCAGGGTGTAGTAGCTGCGACGGCCAATCTGATTGGAGGTCAGCCAGCCGTCTTTGGTCAGACGAAAGATGGAAGTGCGCACCAGTCGCTGATTCAGGCCCAGTGGCTCCAGCAGATTGATCAGGCTGCCCAGCCACACGGTACCGCCACGGGGCGCGATGGCATCACCAAAAATGGTGATGATCAGCGATCCGCCTCGGATGGGCCTCTGTTCCTGGAACTCCTGAACAAGTTCTTCAATACAGCGCAGTCTGGTCATCAAAAATGTATCATTTTCGTTAAGAAGCAGGGGATTCTATGTTGAACCCGGGGCGGGCATCAAGGAAAACCCCTGCAAACCTCAGGCGCGCGAAAGGTACTTGCCGGTTTCTGTGTTGATCTTGACCTTTTCACCCGCTTCGAGGAACTCGGGTACCTGCAGTTCAAGGCCGGTTGCAAACTTGGCCGGCTTGGTGCGACCAGTCGCGCTGGCTGCTTTCATGCCCGGTACGGTTTCGATGATTTCCATCACCACGGTGCCGGGCACTTCGATGGTCATCACCTTGCCTTCAACCAGCAGTGCCATGATGTTTTCCATGCCGTCCATCAGGTAGGGCAGCTGTGCTTCGATCGTGTCGGCATCAATCATGTACTGGCTGTAGTCTTCTGAATCCATGAAGGTGTACAAATCACCTTCCTTGTACAGGTAGGAGCACTTACGCCGTTCGAGCTGCGCTTCCTTGAGCATGTCGTCGCCGGTGAAGGTTTCTTCATACTTGCCGCCACCGGGCAGCTTGCTGAAGCGCATCCGATACAGGGTCTGGGCACCGCGTGCTGTCGGACTCTTTACATCGATCTGCTGTACCAGCATGTACTGGCCATTGAGTTCGATCAGGTTACCGCGTTTGACATCTGCCGCTTTGGGCATGGTGATACTCCACACAGAAGTGAGAAACAGGTCGCCATTTTATGAGAAAAAACGGCGGCGGCACAGTAGTCCATCAGCTTATGCGACGCTTGAGCCCGGACTCGTTAATGATGCGGGTCGCAATCTCTTCAATGGAAAAATTGGTGGTGTTGATACAGGGTATGTTTTCCTTCTGGAACAGTCGCTCAACGGTACGGATTTCAAAGTCGCACTGATCCAGCGAGGCATAGCGGCTGTTGGCGCGGCGTTCGTGACGAATGGCTGCCAGCTGAAAGGGATCGATGGTCAGGCCATAGAGTTTATGCCGGTGCTGCTGAAGGCATTCAGGCAGGCGGCTGGCTTCCATATCTTCTTCTGTCAGTGGGTAGTTGGCCGCACGGATTCCAAACTGCAACGCCATGTAGAGGCAGGTAGGGGTTTTGCCACAGCGGGATACGCCCACCAGTATAATGTCGGCCTTGTCATACTGGCGGGTTCGGGCACCATCATCGTTATCCAGTGCAAAATTGACTGAGTCGATGCGGTCCTTGTAACGATCCATCTCATTGATCGCATGAGACTTGCCAACCGAATAGGAAGAGTGAGTTTCCAGCTCTGACTCAAGCGGCTTCAGGAAGGTGGAGAAAACGTCAATCTTGAAGCCGTTACAGGTGGCCAGCAATTCACGAATCTCGTCATCGACAATGGTATCAAGCACGATGGGAGGTTTGCCGTCCTCCTCTCCCTGGCGGTTGATGCGCTCTACAACGGCCTTGGCTTTATCAATCGTGTCTACATAAGGCAGGGTGATCTTTTCGAACCGAATGGCCTCGAACTGTGACAGCAGGCTGTTTCCCAATGTCTCAGCCGTGATGCCAGTGCCATCAGAGATAAAAAATGCGGTTCGTTTCATCAGTGGGCCTCAAGTGTCGACAATTGAAAGCATGGGTCTGTGATCAGAAGCGCGATTTTAACAGATAAAGTGGCGGTTGTTTTTGTAGCAAAATTACATTTCGCGACAGCCAAGATTTTTACGCTTATCTGCAGTATCATCCGGTTTTTCCGGTCAATAATAATAACAATGATCCTTACGTCAAACAGCTCAGATTCAGGAGAATTGGCTTTGCAGGATTATGTACTGCGCCTTGAACAGGCAGGCATGGGTGATGTCGACAAAGTCGGCGGTAAGAATGCATCCTTGGGCGAGATGATCCATCAGCTCAGTGATGCTGGAGTGCGTGTTCCGGGTGGCTTTGCTACCACGGCGCAGGCCTATCGTGATTTTCTGGCACAAAGCGGCCTGGCTGATCGCATCAACAAGGCACTGGATGCCCTGGATGCAGACGATACGCGCGCCTTGATTGAAACAGGCCGCAATATCCGCCAGTGGATCATGGAAGCCGATTTTCAGCCTGAGCTGAATCAGGCCATTGAAGCCGCTTGGGCGGAGATGAGTCAGGGAGAGGCGATCGCGGTTGCCGTTCGTTCCTCTGCCACCGCTGAAGATCTGCCCGATGCCTCTTTTGCCGGTCAACAGGAGACCTTTCTCAATATTCGTGGACTTGATAACGTCAAGCAGGCGATCAAGGAAGTGTTTGCCTCACTCTATAACGACCGCGCGATCTCCTATCGTGTGCACAAGGGCTTCACTCACGCCGAGGTCGCACTCTCTGCCGGCATTCAGCGCATGGTGCGCTCTGAAACCGGTGCGTCGGGTGTCATGTTCACCATGGACACCGAGTCTGGCTTCAACCATGTAGTGTTCATTACTTCTGCCTATGGTCTGGGTGAAACCGTCGTTCAGGGCGCCGTGAACCCTGATGAGTTTTACGTGTACAAGCCCACACTGGCTCAGGGGGCGCCTGCAATACTGCGACGTACTCTGGGATCAAAGGCGATCAAAATGATTTATACCGGTGATGGCAGTACCGGTAAGGCTGTTGAGACGGTCGATGTGCCAAAAGCTGAGCGCAACACCTTCTCCATCAATGATGCCGATGTGGAAGAGCTGGCGCGTATTGCTGTAATCATCGAGAAACACTACGGTCGTCCGATGGACATCGAGTGGGCGAAGGATGGTGATGACGGCAAGCTTTACATTGTACAGGCGCGACCGGAAACCGTACGCAGCCAGAGCAAAAGCACTGTCATTGAGCGTTACCTGCTGAAGGAAAAGGGCAAGGTGCTGGTTGAGGGCCGTTCCATTGGCCATCGTATCGGTTCAGGTACCGTGCGCGTGGTAAATGGTCTGGACGAAATGCATGAAGTGCAGCCGGGCGATGTACTGGTGACGGACATGACCGACCCGGACTGGGAGCCGGTGATGAAACGCGCGGCGGCTATCGTGACCAACCGTGGCGGCCGCACCTGCCATGCGGCGATTATTGCCCGTGAGCTGGGTATCCCGGCCATTGTCGGCTGTGGTGATGCAACTGAAAAACTCAACGATGGACAGCTGGTGACCGTGTCCTGTGCCGAGGGCGATACCGGTCGTGCCTATGAAGGCAAGTTGGCGTTCGAGCATCAGAGCAACAGCGTCGAATCGATGCCAACCCTTTCGTTCGACATCATGATGAACGTGGGTAACCCTGACCGTGCATTTGATTTCCAGTCACTGCCCAATGCAGGTGTTGGTCTGGCACGACTCGAGTTCATCATCAACCGAATGATCGGCGTACACCCCAAGGCACTGCTGAATTTCAATGATCAACCACGCGACGTCAAGCAGGTGATTGAGCGCCGAATCGGTGGCTATGCCTCACCTGTCGATTTCTACGTCGACAAGCTGGTCGAGGGTATCTCTACTCTGGCGGCTGCCTTCTACCCGAAGAAGGTGATTGTGCGCATGTCCGACTTCAAGTCGAACGAATATGGTCACTTGATCGGCGGCGATCGCTATGAACCCAGTGAAGAAAACCCGATGCTGGGTTTCCGTGGCGCGGCACGTTACATCTCTGATAACTTCCGTGACTGCTTTGAACTGGAGTGTCGTGCACTCAAGCGGGTGCGTGATGAGATGAAGCTGACCAACGTCGAGATTATGCTGCCGTTTGTGCGCACTCCCGGCGAAGCCAAACAGGTTGTCGAGCAGCTGGCCGAAAATGGACTGAAGCGCGGTGACAATGGACTGCGCCTGATCATGATGTGTGAAATACCATCAAACGCCTTGCTGGCGGACCAGTTCCTTGAATACTTCGACGGTTTCTCCATCGGTTCCAACGATCTGACTCAGTTGACGCTGGGGCTGGACCGTGACTCCGGTATCATTGCGCACCTGTTTGACGAGCGTAATGAAGCGGTCAAGTGCCTGCTGGCGATGGCGATCAATGCCTGCCGCAAGGCCGGCAAGTACGTCGGCATCTGTGGCCAGGGGCCATCGGATCACCCGGACCTGGCGCGCTGGTTGATGGAGCAGGGAATCAACAGTGTCTCACTGAACCCAGACTCGGTACTGGACACCTGGTTCTTCCTTGCCAATGAGAAAAAGCCTGGCGCCTGAACCTGAAGCGCCGGGCTGTGGCGGTACCTTCAGTCAACAGCCCGGCAGCTCTTGCCCCATGGCAAAGGTCACAAGAGGGGGTCATGACCGATAACAGGGTAGTGGATTTCAATGAGGCTGGGGACAGGTGTCGCCAGGAAAAACGGCACCAGCAGAAAGAATCGCGTGTAGAGTCGATGCGCAAACGGTTTGCTGCCGCTTTGCCGGACAAGCCGACCCCCGTCAAGGACTACTTCAAGAAAAAACGCGCTGGCAAAAAGCGCTGACCTGGCCGGTTAAAGCATGAAGCATGCTGTTCAGCGTATGTGATGTATGCTTTGATTAATAACAGGCATGAGCCTGATTATCCCTTCCCGGGGTGAAGTGCGAGCCAAGTCTGGGTATCACTATGGATGATAAAGAACCAAACAGATATCAAAGTACCCCGCTTGAAAGCACGCTTTCCGTCGATCAGCTGGTCAATAGCCTGGTTAAAAGTGAGCAGGAGCTAAAAAAACAGCTCACGCTCTTTTCCGCCTTTCTCGATGCGCTGCCAAACCCCATTTTTGTCAAAGACAATGAGGGCGTCTTTATTGCATGTAATGCTGCATATGAAGAAGCGTTTGGAATTCAGCGCAAGAATTTTGTTGGCAAAACCGTTCTTGATCTTGAATACCTGCCTGAATCTGCACGCCAGGCTTTCCAGCAAGCAGACCGGAAGCTTTTGCAGGAACGCGGAGAGACGCGTGAAGAGATCGAACTGGCCTTCAGTGACGGTAAGCCCCGTACAGCCCTCTATCAACGGAAAACCTTTGATATGGGTGATAATCAGGGCGGCCTGTTGGGGTTGATCATTGATATTTCGGAACGAAAAAGAGCGGAAGAGTTTGAACGCTTTCGCAACCGTATTCTGGAAATGCTGGCAAGCAGCGCCGTGCTTGAAGATATTTTGCTTGAGCTGGTGATGGGCATTGAGTCTCTGTACTCGGAGATGCTGTGCAGCATTATGCAGACTGATTTTCTGGGCAGCCATCTGTGCAACGGCATCGCTCCAAGCCTGCCTGATTTTTACAATGCAGCGCTCGAGAAGGTTGAGATTGTGCACGGTATGGGTTCATGTGGCACGGCGGCCTTTACCGGTGAGCGCGTCATCGTTGAGGATATTTCAACACATCCTTATTGGAAGGCAGTCAGAAAGCTGGCGGAGCAGGCCAACTTGAAGGCATGTTGGTCTCAGCCAATCAAGACAGGCCACGGGGCTGTTCTGGGCACGTTTGCCATCTATCACCGCACAACGGCTGTACCCACTGATGAGCAGATAGAAATCATCGAACACTGTGCTCGGTTGTCCAGCATCGCGATTGAAAAAAGACGCGCTGAAAACACCATTCGTGAACTTGCCTACTACGATCCTTTGACAAACCTTGCGAACAGGAGGTTGCTGGACGACAAGCTTGCCCTCGTACTTTCAGACGATACGTCAGCTTCAAGTTATACAGCTTTGATGCTGCTCGATCTTGACAACTTCAAGCCATTGAATGACCAATACGGCCATGCCGTGGGTGACCAGTTGCTGGTTGAAATTGGCAAGCGACTCAGTCGTCATGTACGCAGTGGGGATACGGTAGCTCGACTGGGAGGGGATGAGTTCGTGGTGGTGCTGGAGAGATTGAGCCCGGATTTCAATACGGCAGTCAGGCAGGCAAAACAGGTAGCCGAAAAGATCCGAGCCGCCATAGCAACCCCCTGCAAACTCAAGTTTGTACAGGAAAATGGCAGCCTGCAGTCAGTCGTGTACCAGTGTACGGCAAGTATCGGAGCTACTTTGTTTACGGGTGGAGATTTGAGCCAAACAGAGCTGATCCGCAAGGCGGATGAAGCGATGTACCAGGCGAAGCAGTTGGGGCGCAATACCGTGAATATCTACTGACCCTGAAAAAAAGCCAGAAACCGTTTCTCCTGCTCCTGTGCTTCGTGCAACGCAATCGGCCGGAAACGAATTTCGCTGCCAGGCATCCGTTGCGCCAGCGCATCCAGGCTGCGGGGCGTGACGGCACCGAGTTTGGGGTACCCGCCGACAGTTTGATGATCCTGCAACAGGATGATCGGTTGACCGTCAGCCGGCACCTGAATGGCTCCCAAACTGATGCCTTCCGATATCAATGTCACCCCGTGATGCTCAAGTGCAGGCCCGCTCAGTCGTGCCCCCATTCGGTCACTGCGGGGTGTCAGTGTATAACAACTGCTGAAAAACCGGTGCAGCGTTGAGGACGGGAAACGGTCCAGCTGTGCACCCATAATCACATCCAGCACAAGTGGGGCAGTGTAGTCCGGTAGCCATTGCTCTGGCATCTGACGCTGTATGCCGTGCGATTTTACAGTATTGCAGGGCAGATGATCACCGGCCTGCAGTGCAGAGCCGTCTCCCCGCAAGCCCCTGTGCCTTCACGCACCAATGTCGAGTTGCTGCCACCGAGCCCCGGGGTAAGTGCAAAGCCTCCCTTTACCGCCAAGTAGACGCGGACGCCGGAGGCCGGATGACCCAATACAAGCCGATCACCCGGATTTATGTTCAGTGCCGTCCAGCGTGGTTGTGGATTTCCGTTGATGTGAAGGCTGCTATATGCTCCGGTAATGGCAATTTGAAGGTGAGTCTCAGCCATGCATTCAAAACCGCCAAAGCTGACTTCCAGTGCCGCTGTATGCCAGGGATTACCCACCAAGCGATTGGCCCATGCCCAGGCGTGGCGATCCATTGGACCGCCACAGGCCAGCCCCTGACGCATAACACCGCGGCGGCCGGAGTCCTGCAGCAAGGTCATAAAGCCGGGCTTGATAATGCTCAGGCCAGGTAAATCGGCTGTCATCGTGCAAAGCCTCCGTCCAGTTCACCACCCAGAGCGAGATACTCATCGCGGTTAATGGGGTGAAAACGCACACGTTGACCTGCCTGAAGCAGGCTGTTGGGTTCACGTCGGGTGTCAAACATGGCCAGCGGAGTACGGCCAATGATATTCCAGCCACCGGGTGAGTTGCGTGGGTATATTGCAGTCTGTGTATCCGCAATACCCAGAGAACCAGCAGGCACATTTTGGCGCGGAGTAGCCAGGCGTGGTGTTGCAATGCTTTTCGGCACTTCACCCAGATAGGCAAAACCGGGAGCAAAGCCGATGGCAAAAACATGGTAGGTCTGCGCCGTGTGCAGTTCGATGACCTGCTCGGTGCTGATGCCGGCACGCCCGGCAATTCGCTCCAGGTCTGGCCCCACAGATGGATGATAGAACACGGGGATGTTCACCAGCGGTGGCTCTTCATTCTCGTCCGTGTCATGCAGGGATGAGAGTATCGGAGCGACCGTTGCCATCAAGCTGGCCAAGTCATCCTGCAACAGGTCGTAGCGCAACATGATGCTGGTGTAGGAGGGCGCGCAGTCGATCAGGCGATTGCCAAGCTCTGCGCTCAACCGTCGGGTTGCCGTGTGAACCTTCTGTGTCAGCGCCAGCTCGATCCGGTCACCGAAATGCAGGGTGATGGTATCGACTCCGGTAATCTCATATCGCCACAGCATTGCGCTGTCCTTCTGTGAGTGCTCTGAGGATTTACAGCATCATTTTACATGCAAAACCGTCATAAACAGGTACCCTATACAGTTGAATCGCGTAGACAGACAGTGGCCCCGAGCGGGTGGAGTGTATCAATGGTCGAAACCGGCTGCTTTAACAAGCTGAAAGTGATCCGAGAAGTGGATTTTGGTGTGTATCTTGAGGGCGGAGCCGAAGGCGGCATTCTTCTGCCAAAGCCAGAGGTGCCTGAAGGAACGCGCTTGGGCGATCGGCTGCAGGTGTTCGTTTATCTGGACTCTGACGACATGCCGGTGGCGACCCTGCGACGCCCAAGGGCTCAGGTAGGGCAGTTTGCCAGCCTGAAAGTGGTTGATGTCAACAAGGTCGGCGCCTTTCTGGATTGGGGGCTGCCGAAGGACCTGTTCCTGCCGTTCAATGAGCAGGTAAAACCGTTAACGATTGGCGATTATGTCACCGTTTATCTCTACCTCGATAACACCAATCGCATCGCGGCCAGCGCCAAACTGGAAAAGCATCTGGAGCCGGGCGATGACTACACTCAGGGCCAGCTGGTTGAGCTGCTGGTGGTGCGGCCTACCGATATTGGCTATCAGGTGATTATCGACAACCGCGCCATGGGACTGCTGCAGCATCAGGATATCCACCGACCGGTACGCCCTGGTCAGCGTATGCCCGGCTTCATCAAGCAGGTGCGAGACGAAGACGGCAAAATTGATGTGATGCTGGAAAAGCCCGGCTATGCCCGTATCGATCCGCTGGCCCATCAGGTGCTGAAGTATCTGGAAAGCCGTGACGGTTTTTGTCCTCTGGGGGACAAGAGTGACCCCGAGGCCATCCGTGACCTTTTCGGTGTCAGCAAAAAAGCCTACAAGATGGCGCTCGGCCAGCTGATGAAGACCGGACGCATCCGTCAGGATGAAACCGGTATCCACCTGATCTGAGCTGGCCGTCAGCTGGAGCTGACGGAGGGCGTCAGATCGCCGACCAGTGCCTGCGTCAGTTCAGCAGCAGGGATGGAACGGCAACCTGTGACATTTTGCCCGGCCCACAGTGGCGAAAAATCGCCGCTGCCCAGGCGTTCGGCTTGTGCACGCAGAGGCGCCGATGCAGCCGTCGCAAGAGGAAAGGACGGGGCTGACGGATTGATCGGCCCCAGTTCTCGTATCATGCGGTTTACAATGCCGCGAGCGGGGCGGCCACTGAACAGGTTAGTCAGCACTGTCTGGCTTGCCCCCTGCGACTGCAACGCGGCTCGATGTACCGCCGACGTGTTGGCTTCAGGGCAAAGAAGGTAGGCAGTTCCTACCTGAACGCCATCAGCCCCCAATGCCAACGCCGCCTGAACTCCTGCTGCATCCGCAATACCACCAGCGGCAATCACCGGTACTTTGACCGCGGCCTTGATCTGCGGCAGCAGCGCAAAAGTGCCCACCTGGGTACTGATCTCTTCACTCAGGAACATGCCGCGATGTCCGCCGGCTTCCAGTCCCTGGGCAATGATCGCGTCGACTCCGTTTTGCGCAAGCCAGCACGCCTCCTCAGCTGTGGTCGCCGATGAAATGATACTGGCACCGCTGCTGCGTACCTGCTCCAGCAGCGATGGTTCAGGCAAGCCAAAATGAAAGCTCACAACCTCCGGTGCCAATTCGGTCACCAGATCGGCCATCACCTTATTGAAGGGCAAGCGACCAGGTCCAGCTGGGGCGCTCGGTACCTCCAGGCCCAACTCTGCATACCAGTGCATAAACTGCTCCAGCCAGCGCTGTTGCCCCTCGGGATCAGGTTCCGGTGGTTGATGACAGAAAAAGTTCAGATTAACAGGACGGTCAGCTCGGGCGCGAAAGTGGGTGACGGCATCTCGCACGGCATCAGGCGTCAGCATGGCGCAGGGGATAGAGCCCAGCGCGCCTGCGCTTGAAACGGCTGCAGCAAGTTCCCATCCCTGTACACCCGCCATCGGTGCCTGAATCAATGGAAACTGGATATTAAACAGGGATTGCAGCGCTGACATGGCACTCCTCCATACATGGCTGTTCATGAAAGTGCATCTACTATACACATTCATCACACGCCTGGCTTTTAGACCTCAGTTCCAGAGCTTGATTTTGTACCTGTCAGCCCACAGGATGAATGATCCATGCGGATCAACAGGAGCGTTGTTATGAGTGATTCCAGTTACATCCCGCCAAAAGTCTGGACCTGGGAAGCACCCAGTGGCGGTCAGTTTGCCAGTATTAACCGCCCGGTTGCCGGTGCAAGCCACGAAAAAGAGCTGCCGGTAGGCAAGCATCCCTTGCAGTTGTACTCGCTGGCAACCCCCAATGGAGTCAAGGTGACGATCATGCTGGAGGAGCTGTTGGCACTGGGGCACAGCGGCGCTGAGTACGATGCATGGTTGATTCGTATTGGTGAGGGTGATCAGTTTGGCAGCGGATTTGTGGAGATAAACCCGAACTCCAAGATTCCTGCCATGCTGGACCAGAGTGTTATGCCGGCTCAGCGTGTGTTTGAGTCAGGCTCTATTCTGGTTTATCTAGCCGAAAAATTTGATGCTTTCCTGCCCAAAACAATGCCTGCGCGTACTGAAACCCTCAACTGGCTGTTCTGGCAGATGGGAAGCGCACCTTTCCTGGGCGGTGGTTTTGGTCATTTTTATGCCTATGCACCCGAGAAATACGAATATCCCATCAATCGCTACACCATGGAAGTGAAGCGCCAACTCGATCTACTGAACCGTCAGCTGGCTGAGCATGAGTATGTTGCTGGAGATGAATACACCATCGCTGATATGGCGATCTGGCCCTGGTATGGCGCACTGGTGCTGGGGCGCCTCTATGGTGCCGCCGAGTTTTTGAACGTTGACAGCTATACGCATGTGAAACGCTGGGCCGAAACAATTGATGCTCGTCCAGCTGTTAAACGTGGGCGTCGGGTAAACCGGACCTGGGGTGATGAGGCTGAACAGTTGCCTGAACGGCATAATGCCGACGACTTCGAGGCAGGTGATGCCGATACCCGCTGATAGTCTTACGAAATGGGCAACAACACGTTGATGCTGGCATCCTTAAGCCCGATGGAGCTGGCAGGCCAGCTGGTCAGTCTGACAGCGCTTGTCTTATGCCTGATCGCCTTTGCCAGCAAACAGGACCAACGGTTGATGGTCTGGCTGCTGGCGGCGAATGTAGCCTTTGCACTGCAATTTGCCCTGTTTCAGAGCTGGACAGCCTCATTACTGACACTGATTGTGATCCTCCGCATAATTCTGGCCCGCCGCTATCCCGGGAACCTGTGGCTGCTTGGGGTTATATTGGCGCTCAATCTGGCTGGAGCCTGGATAACCTGGCACAGCTGGCATGACCTTTTCGCTCTGCTGGCCGGTACGCTGGGTACATTGAGCATGTTTTTGCTTCGTGGTATCCCGATGCGGCTGATGCTGGGGGCTGCAGCGCTTTGCTGGATGACCAGCAACATCCTGATCGGCTCGGTGGGGGCTACTCTAGCTGAAGGGCTGGTACTTGTGACCAACGCCATCACAATCTGGCGGCTGCATCGCCTCAAGCAACAGTATCCTGATCTAGGACACCCACCTGCAGGCTCATGAGTCAGTGACCCTTTTGACAGGTGGCAGCTTGCAACCCTGTTTACAGCGAGAGCGAAAACGCCAGACGGCAAAACGGTGGTAGGCCCAGTCCAGCGGTCGAGTCAGGTGCAGTTGATCGATCACGCTGGCCAAGTGTCTGTAGTAGGGTAGCTCTCGCCAGATCACCATAAAGGCATGTACCCCTATTTGGAGCTGCCCCTGCCGATCAACCGCATGAATCACGCGCATTGCCTGAATACGATCAAGACCATAGTGCTCTGGGCTAGATTCGGGAATGAAAAGATCCTGCCAATCAACCCGCTGTTGGCGGTCTAGCCGCTTATAGTGGGCAATTTCCTTGCGACAAAGTGGGCATTGGCCATCATAGAAAAGGATCGGTCGAGTCGGCATCGGGTAATCTCATGCACGCTAGGCTGTGTTTAAGATCCTTACGTCGCACAGGCATAAACAGATCCCGCTCAATTGATTGCGCTGCACCAGGCGGGCAGCTGAGCCTGATGCAGATGTTCTCGAAGAGTATCGAGCAGTGCCGCTGCAGCCGGGCTCAATGCTCGCCCCTTGCGGGTAATGATGCAGATTTCACGCTCGATCTGTGGTTCATGCAGCGGAATGAAAACCAGCCCATCAAATGAGTGCACGTCGGCGGCCAGGGCCGGCAGCAGGCTGATGCCCAGTCCCTGACTGATCAGTGCCGCCATGGCGGCAGGGTTGGATACCTCAATCTGAACCCGGTCCAATCGAATCGGAATATCACCTCGCTGACTGAAGCGGGCGAGCTGGGCACGAATGCCGGTATCCTGCGACAACAGCAGCAGGTGATCATCGGGTATCGCTTGCCATGACAGCTGGGTATGCCGCGCCAGAGGATGGTCGCTGGGCACCACCAGTCCGTAACGATCGCGCAGCAGCGGGGCATATTCGAGTTCGGGTTGCTGCGAGTGGTTGCCGGCAACCGCAAAGTCCACTTCATTGTTGAGCACGCGCTGCTCCAGGCTGCCGGCGCTCTCATCGCGAATGTTGACCAGGATCGAGGGGTAGCGGGTGCGAAACTGCAGCAGGGCGGCGGGCAGCAGGCGGGTCACGACCGAAGGGGAGCCCGCCACGCTGACATGCCCCTGCTGTAGCTGAGCGCGGGCGCGCAGGTCGGTCAGGGCTGCAGTAAAGTCCGACAACAAGCGCTCGGCTACCGGCAGAAAACGCTCTCCTTCGGCACTGAGCACAACGCGCCGGGTGGTGCGATCAAACAGAATCAGCCCTGCATCCTGCTCCAGCTGTTTGATGGTGGCGGTCAGAGCGGACTGGGTCAGAAACAGGTGCTCGGCGGCGCGTGTAAAGCTGCCGCAGCGCGCGACTTCAATAAAAGCCTGCAGATGACGAATACCGATCGGGCTGCTCATTATTGATTAGCCATATTGATTAATTTATAGAATTTAATCATTTGAATGATAAATGAAGATTCTGCATCATTACCCGCCACTGAACAATGGCTGTCAGACTGTCTATTCTGTTCTGATGACAGCCCGCTTGCGCCTCAAACAAGCCCCGGAGAGCACCATGATCCCTCGCATTGACAGCATCGACGATACTCAAAGCCTGTATCTGGACTTTATCGAAACCCTGAAACAGCAAGGGTTCAAGGGGGATCTGAACCCGGACTATGCCAACCGCGTAGTTCTGGCAACCGACAACAGCATCTATCAGATCCTGCCTCAAGGTGTGCTGTATCCGAAAAACAGTGAAGATCTGGTGCTGATAGCACGTCTGGCGGATCAACCCCGTTTCCGTTCCATCGTACTGAGCGCACGCGGCGGCGGCACCGGCACCAACGGGCAGTCGTTGACCGATGGTCTGATCGTTGATGTGTCAAAGCACATGAACCGGATTCTGGAGATCAATCCGGATGAGCGCTGGGTGCGAGTGCAGGGCGGGGTCGTCAAGGACCAGCTCAATGCCGCGCTCAAGCCTTACGGACTCTTTTTTGCGCCGGAGCTGTCCACCAGCAACCGCGCCACCATCGGTGGCATGATCAACACCGATGCCAGCGGCCAGGGATCGGTGCTGTATGGCAAAACCCGTGACCACGTTCTGGAGCTCACCAGTGTCTGGCTGGACGGTACGCTGTGGCAATCCGGCCCGATTGATGAGGCCGAGCTGGAAACAATTAAGCAACGTACCGATCGTGTGGGTGAAGTACACCGTCTGCTGGATGGCATTCAGCGTGAGCGACAGGATGAGATTGATACCTGCTTCCCCAAGCTGAACCGCTGCCTGACCGGCTATGATCTGGCCCATATCCGTGATGAATCTGGCCGTTTCAATCTGAACTCCATCCTCTGCGGCGCCGAAGGCTCACTGGCGTTTATCGCTGAAGCAAAGCTCAATGTCTTGCCGATCCCCAAACATGCAGCACTGGTCAACATTAAATATGACAGCTTTGAAGCCTCTTTGCGTGATGCTCAGGCATTGATGCAGTGGCAGCCCACCTCGATCGAGACCGTGGACTCCAAAGTGCTGAATCTGGCAATGGGCGATATCGTCTGGGACAGCGTGCGTAACTACTTCCCCGAGAAAGAGGGCGACCCGGTCATTCAGGGGATCAATCTGGTGGAGTACACCGGTGATGATGAGGAGGAGCTGCGCGAAAAGGTCGAGAAGCTTTGCCGACATCTTGAGCAGATCAGCGGCGAACCGGGTAAAAGCTTCGGCTTCAGCGTGGTGTATGGCGCCAGCGAGATCAACAAGGTCTGGGGCATGCGCAAGAAGGCCGTAGGCCTGTTGGGCAATGCGCAGGGGCAGAAGCGTCCAATCCCGTTTGTGGAAGATACCGCCGTGCCACCGGAAAACCTGGCCGACTTCATCATGGCGTTCCGCAAGGTACTGGATGATCGCGGTCTGGCCTATGGCATGTTTGGTCATGTGGATGCCGGTGTACTGCACGTGCGTCCCGCCATCGACATGAAAGACCCCGAGCAGGAAAAGCTGATCCGTGAAATTACCGATGAGGTGGTGCGCCTGACACAGGAGTACAAGGGGCTGCTCTGGGGCGAACACGGCAAAGGCGTGCGTTCCGAATATGCCCCCGAGTTTTTCGGCCCGCTCTATCCTGTACTGCAGCAGATCAAGGGCTGTTTCGATCCGCGCAACCAGCTGAACCCGGGCAAAATTGCAACGCCTGCGATTGATGGAGCCGAACTGCTCAAGATCGATGCGGTCCCGACGCGGGGGCAGCATGACCGGCAGATCAGTGCGGCGGTGCGTGAGCAATACGATTCCGCCATGAACTGTAACGGGAACGGTGCCTGCTACAACTACGACCCGAACGATGCCATGTGCCCAAGCTGGAAAGGCACCCGTGAGCGTATTCACTCACCAAAAGGGCGCGCTTCATTGATCCGTGAATGGCTGCGCCTGATGGCCAGCCGTGGCGTGGATGTGAAAGCAGAAGCTGAAAAGGCACGCAGCCGCAGTGGCCTGCTGGCATTGCCGAAGAAAATCAGCAACACGTTGGCCAGGCGCAAGGGGCGCTATGACTTCTCAAACGAAGTACATGAGGCGATGATGGGATGTCTCGCCTGCAAGTCCTGCGTCAGCCAGTGTCCGATCAAGGTTAACGTGCCGGACTTCCGTGCGCGTTTTCTTGAAGTTTATTACGGCCGCTATCTGCGCCCGGTCAAGGATTATCTGGTCGGTAGCCTTGAGTTCATGATCCCAGCGTTGTCGAAGTATCCGGCTCCGTACAACTGGGCCATGCGCAATACATTGGTACGCAGTGTCATGCGCCGTATCGGTGGCATGGTCGACAGCCCCGTGATCTGCACCAACAGCCTCAGGCAAGGTCTGGATCAGCGCGGCATCGACTGGGCCACGCCAGAGGTCGCCAGCAGGCTCAGTGCAGCCCAGCGTGAACGCGCCGTGGTGATCGTGCAGGATGCCTTTACCAGCTACTTTGAAACCCGGCTGGTGCTGGACCTGGTTGATCTGCTGGGCAAACTCGGATTTTACGTCATGGTGGCCCCGTTCATGCCCAACGGCAAACCTCTGCATGTCCATGGCTTTATGGCTGCGTTTGACAAGGCGGCTCAGCGCAATACGCGCATGCTCAACCAACTGGCTGAGTTAGACCTGCCGCTGGTGGGTATCGATCCCTCCATGACACTTACCTACCGCCAGGAGTACAAGGACGCTGTCGAAGGTGAGCTGCCGCCGGTGCAGCTGATTCAGGAATGGCTGAGTCAGCAGCTGGAGCGTGTTGAGCTGCCTGAAATTCTGCCTCAGGGCGAATACCGTCTGATGGCTCACTGCACAGAGAAAACCTCTGCTGCACCGAGCATTCGTCAGTGGCAGAACATTTTTTCTGCATTGGGCCAGCAGCTGGATGTGGTGGCGACAGGATGCTGTGGCATGTCGGGCACCTTCGGTCATGAAACTGCCAACCTGCAGCGCTCGAAGGATATTTATGACCTAAGCTGGCGCGATATCGTCAACCACCCGGAAAACCGGGGCAAGCTGATGGCCACTGGCTACTCCTGCCGCTCTCAGGTGAAACGTTTTGACGATCAGCAGCTGCCGCACCCGGTACAGGTGCTGCTCGATGTAGTATCGGCGGTTTAAGTTCTCAAGGTATGGGGCTGTGGCCCCATGCCTAAGTTGTAGTGCAAACATATAATCGATCGGCGATGATGGCGCACATTTACGCCAACTGAAACAAGGAGCACCCCGATGCAAGATCTGCTGCCTGATCTGTGTGATCACTTTGAGGAACTGGTACGCGTTGTTGAGCCGATGTTCGGCAACTATGGCGGTCGCGAAACCTTCGGTGGTGAGATCGTCACCATCAAGGCGTTTGAAGACAATTCGCTGGTACGCGAGCAAGTTGCTCAGCCCGGCAAAGGCAAGGTGTTGGTAGTGGATGGCGGTGGTTCAATGCGCCGTGCCATGCTGGGGGACATGTTGGCTGAAAAGGCTCAGCAGAATGGCTGGGAAGGGATCATCATCTACGGCTGTATCCGTGATGTGAATGCGATTTCCGAGCTGGATGAGCTGGGGGTCCAGGCACTGGGAACCCATCCCATGAAGACAGAAAAGCTGGGTGTCGGTCAGCTGAACGTACCAGTTACCTTCGGTGGGGTGACCTTTAACCCGGGCGAATTTATCTATGCGGATAACAACGGCATACTCGTTTCCGAACAAAAGCTGGAACTGCCATCCGCCTGATTACTGTTGCGGCGGGCAAAACTGCCCGCCGCCCATAGCTCTATCGACCAATCCTCATATGCTTTCTTGAATTCCTTTCCAACCTTTTGTTATTTAAAAACAAAAACAGAAAAGTTAAAAAATATTTTAACTTTGCAGTGACAAGCTCAAAGCCAAGGCTATACTGGATTCAACAGCGTACCGGATGTGCGCTGGCCTGTCAGAGCAGGCTGAAAAGGAAGTACACACTGCGCGTATCCGGCTACCCCTTCTCCGGATACGCGCTTTCTTTTATGGGTTTATTCGTACATCGCCTGCATCGACTCTTTGGTCCACTTCAAGCTGTGACGATAGGTTGCTTCATACAGCGAGATATCAAAATCGCTGGGCAACTGATCCCAGTCACCGGATTCATATGCGATCACTTGCCTTAGTAGCTGTCCCATCTTGCCTTCACCTCTAGCCAATGCCGCTTTGATATCCTCGCCCAGGGGGAGCTGCTCAAGCAGTGTTTCCTGATCAATATCCAGCATCGCATGAAGGCCCGACATCATGCCAACCATAAAGAAACCGGACGGGTTGGGTTGATGTTCACTCTGCGCGATCATTTCACACATGTGGCCACGGGTAAGCAAGATGCGGGTAAGCTCCTCCGGCTTATCTCGGTTCGCCGTCATCGCAATCAGGGTGGCCCACTTTCTGATCTGCTCCATTCCAAGCAACACAACAGCCTCCGCGATCGACTCAACCTGGCGCACAAGTGAGTAGGCGGCAGAGTTGACGATGCGCAGCAGCTTATAGGTGAGTATAGGGTCACGGATGATCAAGTCTTCCAGCTTTTCCGGTGTAGCATTGGGCTTCTGCAGCTCCTGCATCAGCTGCATCAAGGCTATCTGATTGGCATTGACCTTGCGGCCCTTCACAACCTTGGGCTTGCTCAGAAAGCTGCCCTGGAACAGCTTGTACCCGCTCTCGATGCAGTGTTCAAGCGTGTCGAAGCTGGTGATGTTGGTTGCCAGCAGAGTAGATTTGTAAGGCGCAAGCAGCTCTGCCTGGCGGCGAATTTCCTCGCTATCCAACTGGCCAACATCAATTTTGATAATCTTGGCAATTTTAAGGGCAGTATCGTATTCGGGACTGAAGCGGAAGTCGGTGAGCGCAATACGGTAGCCATCTTTCGACATTTTATGCAGAGCGCGCAGCAGATCCATGTTGCCCGGCTCAGTCAGGCGAATACAGATCACGACCTGCTTGGCCGGCAGTGTCGGCATGGTGCCTTCCAGAATCATGCGTGGTGCAATCTGGATAAATGCGGGCACGCGCTTCACTTCGCCCTGATCCGAAATACTGGTATAGGCGTGCAGAATCACCTCTGAGCTGGATTCAGCTTCAGGGTCCGTCTGCAACATCGCGTTCAGGTGTTCGTCTTCCTTGTACAACAGATCATAGGCGATAACACGCTGCTGGTGATCGAAGATCGGCTGTCGGGCCAGCAGAGGCTGTCCCCGTTCAGTATTACTGTCCATTCATGTCCCCGAATCGGCGTTTTCAGGCTGGAAGTGTATAATTTTATCATGTTGCAAGCACCTGCAGGTATGGTTGAGTACGGCCTGCAGGTATAATGCTGCCCCCTGATTTGCAAGCACTGGATTGTTAATGTCACGTATCAACTGGTTTCCCGGACACATGCACAAGGCGCGCAAGGAAATTGCGCAGGTAATGGATGAGATCGATGTGGTGATCGAGGTCCTGGACGCCCGCCTGCCCATGTCGAGTGAAAACCCGCTGGTTGATCAGCTGCGGCGCAACAAGCCGGTTTTGAAACTGCTGAACAAGCAGGACCTTGCCGATGCCGAGCGGACTCAGGAATGGCTTGACTACTTCAACGCTCGCGAAGCGATCACGGCAGTTGCACTGGATATGCAGCAGAAGGCCCTGATTAAGCGAATTCCGGAGCTGTGCAAGCAGATGGTGCCGGCACGCACCCGTCAGGATCGTCCCGTACGTGCCATGATCATGGGCATCCCGAATGTGGGCAAGTCGACTCTGATTAATGCACTGCTTGGGCGCAAGATTGCCAAAGTCGGCAACGAGCCGGCCGTCACGAAGGCGCAGAAGCGTTACAGCGTGCACAACGGCATGGCGCTGTCTGATACACCGGGCATTCTGTGGCCGAAAATCGAGGATGAAGACTCCGGTTACCGCCTTGCCGCCAGCGGTGCGATCAAGGATACCGCCATAGAACATGAACTGGTGGCAGCCTATGCCGCAGGCTTTATGTTGCAGGATTATCCGCAGCGATTGGTGGAACGCTATAAACTCAAAACCCTGCCAGAAGGGCGCGAAGCACTATTGGATGAGATCGGTCGCAAGCGAGGCTGCCTTCGTCCAGGTGGTGTTGTCGACCGCCACAAGGCGTCTGAAATCCTGCTCACTGAGCTGCGTGCAGGCAAGCTGGGCCCCATAACCTTCGAAACCGTCGAAGAGTGGGAACGTAAACGAATTGAGGCCGAACAGGCCGCCGCCGAAGCCGCTGCACTGGCAGCCGCTGAAGCCGGGGAGAGTAACTGATGAGTCGCGGTAAAAAACAACGCAAGATCGGCGCCTTCATGACCGTACTGGAGCGCAAGCCCAAGAAACAGGAGCGCCTTGCGGATCCGACCAGCAAGGAAGCGCGGCGCAAGCGCGCACTTGAACAGCGCAAGAAACAGAAGTCCGTGTATGAGAAGGCGCAGGGCAGTCAGAACGCGCTGGAACGTGACAAGGCTGCCGGGCGTAAGGGAACCCGTCATGGAGGGCCGCTGGCGGCCAAGATTCGCAAGCTCAATGCTGCCAAAGACAAGCCCCAAGACAAAGCCGTCCAGCCCGATGCTGAACAGGACGATTAAGGCGTGTCTGAGCGGGATGTCATTATAATCGGCGGCGGTGCCTCTGGTCTCATGTGTGCGGCTATTGCGGCCTACCGCGGCCGTCGGGTACTGCTGCTTGAGCACACCAAAAAGATCGGTCGCAAGATTCTCATGTCAGGTGGTGGGCGCTGCAACTTTACCCATTTACACAATACGGCAGCCAACTTCCTGAGCGACAATCCGCATTTCTGTAAATCGGCGCTGAGTCGTTTTGGGGCTGCTGATTTTGTTGAGCTGGTTGACCGCCATGGCATCGAATACCACGAGAAAACACCCGGTCAGCTGTTCTGTAACGAATCCAGCAAGGAAATTCTTCAGCTGCTGCTGACCGAGTGTGAATGGGCAGGGGTTGAGATTATGACCGAAACCCAGGTGTTTGAAGTCAAGCCCACCACCAGTGGCTATGCGTTGCGCACATCCCGCGGACAATTTGTTGCCGAATCGGTGGTGGTTGCCACCGGTGGTCTGTCGATTCCCAACGGTGGTGCCACCGGATTTGCCTACCAGATCGCCGAGCAATTCGGACTCAACGTCACACCGCGTCAGGCGGCACTGGTACCCTTTACACTCCAGCCTGATCTGCTGGAGCACCTGAAGCCACTGGCAGGGGTATCTCAGCCGGTCAGAGTCAGTTGCAACGGCGTTTCATTCAATGAGAACCTGCTGTTTACCCACCGCGGCCTGAGCGGTCCAGCCATTCTGCAGATATCATCCTATTGGCGTGGCGGCGATGCAGTTGAAATCGATCTTGTGCCGGGGACTGACCTTGAACACTGGCTCAGGCAGCAACGTGACGAGCGCCCAAAGGCCGAGGTACGTACCCTCATGGCACAGCATATGACCAAGCGTCTGGCACAGACGTTGTGCGATCTCTGGCAAATACACGACGAGATTGGCCAGTGCCGCAATGCACGCATTGCCGAGATTGCCGAGCGTTTCAACCGATGGCAGGTCAAACCCTCAGGCACCGAGGGCTATCGTACCGCGGAGGTAACTCTTGGAGGCATTGATACGGCTGAGGTGTCTCAAAAAACATTCGCGGCCAACAAGGCCCCGGGGCTATATTTCATCGGTGAGTGCCTGGATGTGACCGGGCATCTGGGGGGACACAACTTCCAATGGGCCTGGGCTTCAGGTTACTGTGCGGGTCAGCATGTCTAACTGATGTCGAAATGACAGGGAGATCCACGCATGAAAATTGGCCTGGCACTGGGGAGTGGTTCCGCACGCGGCTGGTCTCATATCGGTGTGATCAATGCACTGGCCCGGGAAGGGATTAAGCCCGAAATCATTTGCGGCACCTCAATTGGTGCACTGGTTGGCGCTTCCTGTGCAAGTGGCAGTCTCGACCGCCTCGAACAGTGGGTGCGTTCACTGAGCCGATTCGAGACCGCTCGATTTTTCGAACTGAATCTTTCTCGTCAAGGTTTCGTCAATACTGAACGTTTCCACCACTTTCTGAACACCTACATTTCTGATGACGATACCCATATTGAATCACTTCAGTGCGCCTATGGCGCGGTAGCCACCGAGTTGGAGACAGGGCGTGAGGTATGGTTTACCGAGGGCTCACTGTTACAGGCCGTTTGGGCCTCAATCTCGTTACCGGGCCTGTTTCCAGCCATTCGTCATGATCACCACTGGCTGGTAGACGGCGGCCTGGTGAACCCGGTGCCGGTATCTCTGTGCCGAGCGATGGGTGCTGAGGTGGTGATTGCGGTCAATCTGAACGGCGATATCATCGGGCGCCACCTGCATAAACCTAAACCGGTCGAAACACAAAAGCCGCGCAATGGCGTGATGGGTCGGTTAACTGAGCTGGTCGACGAATACACAACCCGGCTGACCGGAGCTGATGAGCCTGAGGATCATTCACCGAGCATGTTTGATGCCATTGCCGGCTCGATCAATATCATACAGGACCGTATTACACGTAGCCGCATGGCGGGGGATCCACCCGATATCCTGCTGTCGCCACCGCTGGCCGATATTGGGTTGCTGGAGTTTTACCGAGCAGAAGAAGCGATCAGGGAAGGGGAGCGGGCGGTGGAAGAGATGCTGCCAACCATTCACCGCCTGCTGCAGCGCTAGATCTTATCGACCTCTGTAGAGGCCTTCACGTTTTTCAACAAATGCCATCACCGCTTCCTGATGATCATCGGTGTTGTGCAGCATCCCCTGCCAGGCAGCACAAAGTTCCAGAAAGTCCGGCAGTTCGTGCCGCTGTGCCTGTTTCATCAGGCGCTTGCTCATGCGCAATGCCTGTGGCGGCTTGGCAGCCATCTGGCGAGCCAGCGTCATGACCCTCGTCATCAGCTGATCCTGAGGCACCTGTTCCAGCATAAGTCCGATCTCGACCGCTTCCTCTGCGTGAACCAGGCGTCCGGTCAGCGTGATTTCTGCCGCTCGCTGATAACCGATCAAGCGCTGCAAAAACCAGGCACCACCATCACCGGGGATGATGCCAAGATTAACGAACGTCTCACCGAAAGTGGCGCGTTCGGAACCGATCCGAATATCGCACATGCAGGCAAGGTCACAGCCGGCACCAATCGCTGGGCCATTAACAGCCGCGATGACGGGAATCTCGGCGCGATGCAGCGCAAGGGGAATGCGCTGTATACCCTGACGGTACTTGCGTTCCAGTTCCAGTGCACCACCGCCAAAGGGCCCTTGGCGATGATCGCCATCACGGTACTGCATCTCCTTGATATTGCCACCGGCACAGAACGCGCTGCCATCACCGGTAATTACCAGTACAGAAACTGTAGGGGCGCGATTGGCCCATTCAACGGTAGTGACAATGTCATCGATCAGGGCCGTACCGGTCAGGGCGTTGCGCAGGTCATCGCGTGCAAGCGTGAGTACGGCAACCCGATCCTCCAGCTCCAGCCGGGCATCCTGTAGCGTGGGTATGGCGTCAGTCATGAAGCACTCCCTGTCATTATCTTTATTGGCTGTAAATTGTGACGGTAGGACACAAGAATAACAGAACATATCCGGGTTGGGAGTCATGTTTATGAAACAAAAAATGGCAGACTAAGGTCTGCCCAGTATCAGATCGGGAAGATCTGTATTTAAAATTGATCGGGGCTGTAGAAACCCTATGCTCAAATCCTAGGCTAGGAGTGTCTACCACACACTTGGGTAAGTCCAACATGATTGATATGGTGTCCCAAAAAGTAAGTAAATGGCTTGGAAGAAATAGCTATAAGATAAACAGGAATTCATGAGTGCAAAACCGACCCCGAAGGGCCGGCGTTGCTGAGGACTTTAAGGCTTTTTATTCGGGTTCAGTTGCTTGCCGCGATTACCTTGGCCCTGGTCATATTGGCGATTCGTGCCAGAGCTGCCTTTGTTGGCGTTGTTGATATTCGCTGAGTTATCCTGGGGTCGAATCTTCTTGAACATGATCTTCTCTCCTGGATTATTTGCAGGCGCCGGGAACACGGCATGCACATGTACTGGGTACGTGGCACGAATGTTCTGCACAACGGGTCGCCTGATGCTCCATTTCGTCAGGTAATTCACCAAAATGGCGAGTGTAGAGTTCACAGGTTTTGGCAAATGCAGATTGCAGCGCTTGGTAATCATCGTCACCGTAAATCCCGAAGTACGGATAGTGATCAATGAAGCGTCCAAAAAGACGTTCGCAGTCCATACGGTAGGCGCGTGTATCCAGGATATGGGCATGCCAAATAGTGTCCACTTGCTTCGTTGGGACTAAGACCTCCTGGGGATACAGCAGTTTCAATGTGAGGAAACGCTGATACTCCCGTTGCGCAAGATCCCATTCCTCCGGGGTCATCTCAGCCTCATGACTAGCAGTGTTTTTATATTTCAGGCGCTCAAAATCAGTCGCCGCGACCAGAGGGTGTAGTGCATCTATTGTTTTGGGTTGGTAAGCAACAATGCTCATAACGTTTGTCTCCAGACAGTTAATAGGTGCGCTGGATTAGCGCCTTCGCTTAAGTTCGACCTCGAAGGCCTGTCGCGAGATCAAACGATGGGGAATGAGTTGGCCCTGGGTATCACGGAAGATAAGGCGCCACTGTCGGCCCAAACGAAATCGAATGAGCTCTGGGCAGGCTGCAATACGTTGGCCCCCAAGCTGGGTGAAGGAGGTGCCGTGTGCGATGGCCCGTTCTATGGCGCACGCACGTTGTTGATGGCAGGCAGGAATAGGGTAGTGGGTAGAGAATAAAAGTGTCTGAACGGTATCCATAACAGGCTCCTTGTGTGTATAGAGCCAGTCTGGCTAAGTGCAATGCACTAAAAAGCATTAATGATCGATTATCTGATCCAATAATTGGTCGAACTCTGAAGCGGCGGTGTATGCCTGGAGGATCCGCTGCTTATAGATGTTGACGATTTCGTTGTTTGATTCGACATCAACCGCGAAAGCATAGGCTTTTTCAAGGTCATCGCTCAGGTAGTGGGCAATCATGCTGTCGGCGTTTGACAGGCTTGCGCTCTGAAGCAGCAACGCTTGCATAACATTACTCACACCATTGAATGAAAGCTGGGGAAGCTCTTGAAAAGGGTTCGGCAGTGTATCGATTGATAAGTCGGCATCTGATGCCAAGACGTCCAGGAAACGCAGTACCTCCTGCCTCAACAGCCCGATGCCAGCGACCGAGTTCCGATCAGTAAGTAATAGTGACGCGATCTTTGCATGCTCCAGACGTGCACTAGGGGCGGTGAAAATACCTTTGATGACTTTAGGCATCGGAAAGAAAGCATGCAGCAAGACGGCATTGTGAAGCTTGGTGAGCTGGTCTCGCGCAATGTATTTATGACTGCGCGGTTTCACCGTGTACTCAATTGGTACTTCAGTGTATTCAATGAGACCGCTGCGCATCAGCGACTCCATCTGCTCCTTGAAGCGTTTATGCCTGGAGAGCTTGATACCAAAAAGGTTATGTATTGCATCTGCCAGCTGTAAAGGCGTAGAGCTATCCTTCACAGCTACGCTCCAAGAGTTCCTCTTCAGAAAAGCCTTTCCAGTCCTTCATCTGAGCGATAAGGGTGGCACGCTCAAACCAGTTACGTTGGCAGTACCTTTGCTGTCGGGCATTTTCTTGCAAAACCCCAATGCAATATCCAGCGCGCAAGCTTTCAGCCAGCGATGTTGTTTGTGCGGCCAGCAAACGCTTTTCGTTTCGTGATTTATAAATGCTGACCAACTCGCCGCAGCTCTCAATGAGCGAAAAACGTGACTCAGCTGCTGCCAGTTGGCATGTAAAACCCGCCACAAACAGTGTGACGATAGCGACATTCCTGTTCATGAAGCATCCTTGTTTTGATTCTGGTTTGTAGGGGTGGCCAGTGCGTTGAGTTCGGAAGGTTCTGGCAAAACAGGCTCGTGCCTCACATTATCAGCATCATTACTCATGTTCACATCGGTTGTTTGATGTGTGGGCTTAACGGGTGGGGCAGCCATGTACAAAGACAGGCTGACCACAACAAGCCAGAAGGTGGCACCGTAGAGCTGATCGAGTTGGAAATAGAGCTGCAACGCACCTATGGGTTTAGCCTCATCGGCCACTGCTGCAACGGCCAACAGAAGCATTTTGATCACCACAAAAAGCCCTAATATTTTTAACAGGGAATTCAAGCTGTACGACCAGCAGGCGCCGCTGAGGTGAGTTAGCTTGATCAGGCGAACAACAAGTAAGATAGCGAGGCCAAAAAATGACCATTCGACGAGGGACAGGTCATACCACGCATCTTGGTATTCAAAAATACCTTTGTAGCATTTGACCAAAGCATAAATGCCCAGTGCCATTAAGCCTACCAGGCAGAGCCACGTAAACACCCAATAGATAGCACGACTGATGCGCCAGTCGGCGTTCAAGAGTAAAGATGAGAACGAAGTGCGAGGTGGAGTAGGCGTCCTTGAATCCATGATTACCAGCTTTCTTTAACGTAGGTAGCTGCAATCTTAGCCGTTTAAGCCGTGTTATGACCAGACTGTATCCTCGTACCAGGCTTGATTTGGCCTGAGGGGACGACGACGCTGTATTTGCACTAATATCTGGCGATTGAACTAACAACCATTGTCGTTATGCGTGTTGTTCACTATCGTTCGAACTGGTCGTTAGCTCTGCGTAAATGCGTGAAATGTCAGCTATCGCGTTGAAAGAGAACTCGCGTTACAATTTAGTCGTCGATAAGGGACGTGCTAGGAATGCATCGTCGACGGCAGCAAAAGTACCCTCAGAAGTATAAATTTGCTATGGATGCCTTTTGATGGATTATTCAACGCTCAAAGCTAAACACCGCAGTCTCAGAGATGGCTTCCCTTCGGATCTTTCGCTACGCATCCATAGATCGTTAAGCTGGTTGCAAAAGGCCGAGCTATCAAACGATGACCCTGATGCTCACTTTATTTTTCTCTGGATTGCCTTCAATGCAGCTTATGCCATTGATGTTGATGAGCTTTATCGCACGACTGAACGCGGAATGTTTGAAAGCTTCTTCGATCTGTTAGTTGCACAAGACCACACTAACCAGTTGTACGATTTGGTATGGACTCAATTCTCCAGCACTATTCGAAGTCTTCTGAATAACCAGTTCATTTTTCAGCCCTTTTGGGACTATCAAAATGGGAGGATAGATGAAGCGCATTGGGAGTCCATGTTCAGACAGTCCAAGGCCAGGGCGGCTCAAGGCCTAACCAGGCAAGATACTGGACAGGTTCTTTCTATCGTTTTCAGGCGTATCTATACGCTTAGGAATCAAATCGTGCACGGCGGGGCAACATGGCAAAGCAGTGTCAATCGTCCTCAGGTCCGTGACTGTAAAGCCCTTTTAAGCAAAACGGTGCCAACCATTCTGGATCTCATGATGGATAACCCGCATGAGGCTTGGGGTGAGCCATTCTACCCCGTTATAAAAGACATTTAGCCCTAAGCATGTTTGAACACGTGCGCTAAGCAGCACAGGAAGTAACAATGACAATTGGCGATGTAACCCATGGGTTGATTATTGATCAACCATGGACTGATCTGATTCTAGACGGAAAAAAGTCCTGGGAAATGAGGACGACAGATACACACCGTCGAGGGCCCATCGCCCTGATTCGTAAAGGGAGCAAGCAGGTGTGCGCGGTAGCCGAGTTATCCGCAAGCCAGGGACCATTCAGCCAGGCTCAATTGGACAACACGCGGGATTTGCACTGCATTCCGCCTGACATTTATCGCGCACCAGATTACAAGTGGTTTCACGCTTGGCATTTGAACGAGGTGATCAAATTACCAACACCCGTGCCTTACGTTCACAAAAACGGCTCGGTCATTTGGGCCGAGCTTGATGTTAGTGCCAGGCAAACCATTGCTAGTATGCTCAATCAACAAATGGATTTCTCTACCTTGGAAGAAAGCAACCAACCTTCTATAGCTGCAAACCTTCTAGTACCGATATCGCGAGATGGCACCGTCTTTTGCCCAGAAGAATGTGCCAGAAATGGGGTGTTTACCGTGGGAGACAAAGGGGACGAGAAGCGCTTCACTGACTTCCATGACGCACTCGCCTACCTAAGAGAGATGCCCATTGCACGTTGGCGGCGCCCTAATGAAAAGGGTAATTGGGGCATTGTGTCAGCGGTTGATTGGATCGACTGACGGCTAGTAATCGTACTATCTGCATTGAGAGTTTAGATGTCTATTTTTAACGACACGCTAATTAGCTTTTTCCACCTCGAGAACATTGGCCTGTTTCTAGCCTTTGCGCTTATCGGCCTCGGAGTTCTCGTCATTCTTTGGATGTTTACCCGTTACAGGCGAATCCGGAATGCATTAACTCAGTTCAAAGCGATTGTTAACGAGAGCACTGACACTCAAAGCTTTACCGAAGGCTACGAAACATACCGCAGCAAAGCCGTTGAGATCCCGGGGGTCCGCCATGCTTGGATAGAGTTCGAAGAGACCCTGATCCCCCCCCTGGATGACATTGACGATCCCAACTACCGTGTCTATCGCAATACCAAACGTCCCAGTGACTATTTCTCCACTACCGCCATACACCACTTTCAACTGCGGCCACTGATTCAACCACACACCTTTGTAGGTCTAGGTCTGCTGTTCACCTTTCTTGGACTGGTTGCTGCTTTGACAGAGACCGGCGCGGCCTTCGCTAACGCTAATGCTGACGAGCTACAAAGAGCGCTAAAAAGCCTTCTCGAAATAGCAGGTACGAAATTCTGGGCATCCGTAGGCGGTCTACTTACCTCCATTTTGGTGGGCGCAGCGGTTTCCGGCTTTAGCGCCAGCATACGTAAGAACCTCCATATCATTTGTGATCTGTTAGAAGAACGTCTGCTGTATGCCAACCTTGAGCGTATCGCTGTTGATCAATACGGTCACTCACAACGCCAGACCCGGCGACTCGAGGAAATGTCTACCGAGATCACGGTCGCTCTAGGTAATCGAATTAGCGATGCGATATCAGAGCTTCCCCCCATGCTGTCCAGCTCACTTGGTGACACGATGAAGCCCATTACCGAAGAGCTTACAAAGGTGACCGATAAGCTCGGGAGCGAGAACCTCTCTGCAATTGAAAAAATGACGGATAGTTTTGCCAATAAAATAACCGGTTCTAGTGGTGATGCGATGAATAATGTCACTCACCAATTGGAAGCGTTGGTAAAAACCCTCGAATCAACGGCATCGCAGTTGAGTGGAGGGGGAAACAATCTATCCACGGGGCTCGAGCAAGCGATAGCTGGCATAAACGCAACCATGATGGACGTCGCTAAACAACTGAAGGAGACCACTTCTCAGGCGGGTGACCAATTCAAAGCTGACGCAGGTGAGGCATCTTCTGGCCTCAAGGAGGTGATTTCCGAAATGCGTAGCCAGCAGCAGGGTAGCGTTGAGCAGATGCGCACCATGACCGAGGCTCTGAATGAAATGAGCACAAAGGTGTCGCGTTCTGTGGAGGAACTCATAGAACGTTCAGGTACTGAACTCAGTGAATCCATTAAGGGAAGTGTTAAGGGTACCTCCGAAACCGTTGAAAACGCATTGCGGTCACTCGGTGATGTCATTGAGGGAAGAGTCACCACCGCGACCGAGACCGCTCAAAACTCGTTTACCAGTTCATTTGCTTCATTGCAGCAGCAGCTGAACGATACCAGTGAAGGTTTGACCAACAGTATCAATGGCTGGCGCACTCACTTAAACGAGATATCGGCACGTTTCGAAGCGATTTCAGGTCAGTTGGCAATTCAGGTTGGCGCCATTTCTAATGTAAATGAGCAAGTTGGGCAATCTGGCCTTGTCTTCCAGCAATCTGCTCGAGCGGTACAAGAGGCATCTGCGCCATTAACCCAAGCTTCACGACAACTTGACCAATCTATGACTCAGATGTCTGGATTAATGGAGTCAACCCTAAACGAAACACGCACCGCATCAGCAGCAATGGAGGAGCACCTTAAGATCATGGCTGGCTCTGTCGCTGCTCTTCAGTCTGCCTGGGAGCGTAATGGTCAACACCTGACAAACGTCGATACCGAACTGGAGAATGCTTTCCGACAAGTGTCTAAACACCTAAGCGATAGCTTGAGCCAGCTCAGTACCTTTGCGAGTGAGTTGGACACCAACCTGTCGGACAGCGTCGGCAAACTCAGCGGATTCGTACTTGAAGTCAGCGAGCTTGTCGAAGAGCTGAGTGAATCGCAGCGGCCTCGTCACTGAGTGAGTGTGTAGATATGGATCAGCAGGGGCAAGACGGCAACTACTTCATTTCGATGACCGACATGATGGTGGGGGTGTTGTTCGTCTTCATCATTATCGTGTCTTATTTTGTTATGGAGCTGCAAAAGGCGGCCGAGAACAAAGACGTTATCTCGCGCACGATACATGAAAGAATTGTCGAGCAGAAAGACCAGGAAATCACGCGCCTAAAGGAAGAGATAGAAAAGCTGAAACGAAAATCCTGGGAGCTCTATGCCGCTGCGGCAAATAACAAACGCAGTGAAATCATTCAGGCAATTTCGCAGAAGCTCGAGGAGCAGGGCATCAAGGTCAATGTCGATTTGGAAGTGGGTGTCATCAGGCTCGAAGGGGACGGACTCTTTAACCAGACAAGCTCAAACTTGAGTGAGCGGGCAGTTGCCGTTGAACTCATCAATCAGCTGTCAGGGGCTCTGTACGATAACATCAGGTGTTACGGCTTTGATAAAGAAGAGGGAGTAACGGCATCACTGCCTGAAGATTTCGAATCCTGTAACCCGGATCAGGTCTTTATAGAAGCCGTATATGTAGAAGGGCACTCTGATTCAGATCGGCTACGAGGTACGCTTAAAGACGGTAGCCGCAACAATTTAGAGTTGAGTGCCCGAAGAGCGACGAACACCTATGCTCAGATGGTCTCTTTTACACCATCACTCACGAAGATCGTAAATCCGTTCGACCAGCAGGCATTAAGTACCGCCGCGTACGGCTCACAGCGCCCTCTTAAAGAGGAATATTCACCCGAAGCGAAAGCTGCGAACCGCCGCATAGATTTACGCTTTGTGATGTATCTGCCCAAAGATGAAGCGGCTCGCGCTGAACTGCAATCCAGGATAGAGCGTCTGCAATGAGCGTAAAAGAATTGTTAGATACATTCGATCCTGCAATACGCTTCTCAATTCACCTGCCATCGAAAAGCAGGTTGAAGCAGGCCTCCATCAAGCTTGAGAAAGAGCTTGATGTACAGTCTACGGATGTTTCTATTCCTGATCACCTCATTAAGGAAACTGCATCTCTCGTATCAGCAGGGCAGGCCAGTCGAATTCCGCAGCGGAACCTTCGCCTGTTCTGTGTCGCAGGCTTATCCAGTTTTTGCGATATTGGCGCAGCAAAAGAGGCGGTGCAAAACCTCCTGGGCGAGGTGGAAAAACGCGCCAAGAGATCCCTTTTGCGAGCGCTATTGAATGGTTATCTGCAAATCGCAGATTTGGACTATAGCTGGACTGGTGCGATTAGGCGTTTTCTAAGAAGACATTCCAACGAACTGCCAGCACGCTGGCGCCAGCGTTGCGATGACTATGGGTTGCTTGACGAAATCCCTTGCCAAACCCTTATTGATTCCTTTCAGGCGCTTGACGTCGATTTCGATCGCCAGTTGCATGAAGCGGGGGTTACAGGCTCACTCTACACAAATGGTATCGGTACATGCGTACTGAGCGCGATATGTGACGATTTGACCCAAAGAGAGTGGCTAACTGAAGCAAATGCAGAGGAGCTATTAACCCGCTTTCTGTTTTACTTGGCGCCACAAGACAAACTCTTGTTTTTGGGCAGCACGAACCAAGTAAAGATAGTCAGTGCCATGCTGACACCCTGCCTAAATGGGGGAGTTAGCCAGCACCTCGTTCGTCGTATCCAGTATTTTTTGTTGACCGCATACTCTGATCCTCGCGTGAATCCCGGTAAGTGGGGGCAGGTTCCAACCGAGTTGGTCGAGTTATTGAAACGTTGGCTGACAAAGCAAGCTATGGGCTTGTTGATCGAGGTGTTGAATAAAACAGCGGATGACCACCACTGGGACTCCCGTCACGATTTTTGGAATTATTACCTGGACAACGACTTGGTCGATGAAGCGTGGGTCGCTTTTGGGCCCAATGCCTTCCAGCAGGCTAGAGACCTGATTCGTTTTGATAATGATTTTGTGGCCGGAACCTTTGCTCAATTAGTAAAAGGCGCTGGGCAGATACAAGCTAATCATTCTGTTTTACTCATGCGGATCGATAGTGTTGTGATCGCAGAGTGGACCCACAACGGTATGGTTCGTCTTTGGGACAGGGTGGGAACTGGCAGTCCGCCATTCTACCGATCAGTTTATAAGTCTGAGCTTTTGAGAGGATCAGCGGGTAACCCACCACAAGATGAGCACAGACATGATGCTCATGGCGCTTGGAAGGGTAAGGTTGCGGCGTTCATACAAGCTCGAACCGGTATTAAACACGGTGTAGTTAAAACCCCTACGTCTCCCGGGCCGAAAAAGCCTTTTGTTAGTACAAGCCGGCCCTCGTCGACTCCGTATCGCCCTGCACTTAGCAACACTTCCGGACGATCGGACAATACGGAGGCGATTTCCGGAGGCCCTACTACCGGCACATGCAAAGGCTGTGGTAAAACAAAGCCTGCCTCTGAGTTTTATTTGTCACGGAAAAGGCCCGGACAGCTGACCGTTTTCTGCAAACAATGCTCGGCCAAAAAATAATTGCGATCTATGAACGACTGACCATGGCAAAACATGAACTGAAGTACGACCCTGCGCCCGGAGGTATCTACCTTTACCTCACGGAGCAAAAAAGAACGCTGCTTTTAAAGCAAGTATCGGAAAGGCTCAATGTCGAAAAATGGGACGTTTGTGACGATCTACATTCGCTTAGCGGACTTGCCAAACTTGCCGCTTTAACGGAGGAACACCCCGATACAGCGTCTGATGAGGAAAAGGCTGTCACCGTTCTGCCCGACGGCGATGGGTACTTCATTCCACATGCCGTTGTCGCTGAATTTACCGAAGCTCAGGCTTTATCTTTGGGGCTACCATCGTCAGTTCCTTTCCAACTTAGAATTGAGACAAACGGTCCACTTCTTGAGCCAACGACCCACATTAAAGCTCGTTGGTATTCGTCTGGGCGTCAGGTGCAGGTAGAGAAGGTTGGTGCAATCTTGGAAGTCGGCCCCGCCCACTACCGTATACCTGAACCCCTGTTTTCGTCTTTAGATGCTATCGACCAATTCAACACAGCAGACTCGAAATCAGTTGATGACCGCCTTGAGGCATTAGCGGGAATGTCGGCGCTTTTCCATGGTGAGGCGCGAGACATTGTACATCTGGAGAAAACGCTTAAAGACTTACGTATTAGTCACGCTACAGCGTTTGGCCTGGACTTAAAGCCTGTGTCCGGTGGGATCGATTTCGATCCGCTGCTATTTGGGCAAGAAGTTATGGAAGAAGCAGAGGCTACGGGTGAGCAGATCAGCGACTCGTCACACCTGCTGACTGAAAAGCAGCAGGAGCGGTTTGCCAACAGTTTGTTTAAGCAGAGCGACAAGGCAAAACCCAGTTATGTAATTGAACGCGGTACCTATCTTTACATTGACCCGTCGTTACGGCCGGCTCTCGAGATAGTCAGAGAGCAACAGCAGGCCGATGCTACCAGCCGCCGTAATTTCGCCAAAAACCCGGCAGGGTATGTAAAAGAGAGGCTGCTCGGCCAAAACGCTGATGATCCAGAATTGACCGAAGCGTTAGAGAAGTTATTTGTTGAAACTACAGCGTTCTCTGACCGTGTACGTGAATTGGGGCTTTGGATGCCCAAGGCTATTCCCTGGCTTCAACGTCAGCCGAATAGCTGGTTACCGGAAAGTTTTGGGCTGAAAATCGGCGATAAGTTTTTTAAGGTTGACGAGAAAGACTTGGATCACTGCCTGGCATCGGTTAATCAAGCTATAACCAACCAGCAGCCCGAAGCAGTATTCCCTGATGGGACCACCGTTCCAGCCTCTGAAGACACTAGATCAGCCTTGGAGTCCCTTCGCGCTGAGCTTCAGAGTAGAACAACGGACGACTCAGCAGCAGGAATACAAGACGAACCGGAGGTCCCACCTGAGGAGACGGATCAGAAGCCTCTCAAACATGTCCTCATCGTTGAAGAAAACGTCGAAGAAGTTTCATACCTAAAGAATTATGCGGACCGTAGTACATTTTCATCGCCTGAAATACCACAACTGTTGAAAAATCCACCGAAACCTCACCAGGTTGAGGGTATCGGCTGGCTTCAAGAGTGTTGGTGTAAGGGGTTTCCCGGAGCTTTATTAGCTGACGATATGGGGCTGGGTAAGACCTTCCAAACCTTGGGGTTCATCTCTTGGTTACAGCGAAAGCGCCAACAGTTAGGCCTACCGAGACAGCCTGTATTGATCGTTGCACCGACCAGCCTTCTTAACAACTGGCTCGACGAAGAGACAATGCACCTACACGAACCAGGCCTTGGCGAACCAGGATTACTTTTCGGTAAAGAACTGAAGATGTTCAAGGATCTGAAGGGTAGTAATGACGTAAAGGAAGGAACGAACACCCTCAAGCTTGCCTCGCTGGCATCCTTCGACTGGTTACTGACCACTTACGAAACGCTACGCGACTATCAAATCTCGATAGGGATGCTACCACTGGCCTGCGTCGTTTTTGACGAGATTCAAAGGGTCAAAACCCCAAAATCCCTGACCACCAATGCCTCAAAATCGCTGAATGCAGATTTCACGCTGGGCTTGACAGGCACCCCGGTCGAAAACAGTCTCGCAGACCTTTGGTGCATTTTGGACACGCTATTTCCGGGGTTAATGGGTGACCTGAAATCGTTCATGAACGATTACCCTGAGGATGATCACGAAGCGCTCGGTAAGCTAAGAGCCACTTTGATGGATCGTGCACCAGAGACACCAGCCCCAATGCTACGAAGGTTAAAGCTCGACATCTTGGATGATTTACCGGCCAAAACCCAGCATGTGCTTGATGAACCGATGCAAGGATACCAAGCAGAATGCTACGACACGTTGATTAAACAAGTAAAAAGAGAAGAGGTAGCGAAAGGCCTTAAGCTACTCCACCATATGCGCGGCATCTCATTGCATCCTCACGCGCCGGACAGTGACGCTAGTAACGAGGCTGATAATTATATTGCCGAATCAGCCAGGCTTCGTACGGTGTTCCAGGTCCTCGATCAAGTCGCCTCAAAAAACGAAAAAGTGCTTATCTTTGTTGAGTCCCTTGCAATGCAGGAATGGCTATCGTTTGTGATCAAACAGCGGTACAAGCTCAAACGTCTTCCACCTAGGATTTATGGGGAGACCCCGGCCACCGAACGCAAGCTCCTCGTTGATCGCTTTCAAGAACGCAAAGGTGTCTTCGGAGTTATGTTGTTGTCACCAAAAGCGGGCGGGGTAGGACTGACTATTACGGCTGCGACTCACGTCATTCACCTTTCCCGCTGGTGGAATCCAGCTGTTGAGGATCAATGTACCGACCGTGCTTATCGAATAGGGCAGGAGAGAGAGGTCAACGTGTACATTCCAAGGGCAATACACCCACTTTACGGTGATGGTAGCTTTGACGCGATTCTGCATGACCTGCTGGAGCGGAAGCGTACGCTCTCCCGTAATATGCTGATTCCAATGGAAAGTAAAGGCGATATCGACGAGTTTTTTAGCAAACTCTAAAGTTGGAATGTAACGATGGAGGGTGTTCATAACTCTGTGTCAGCCAACCAGCATTATAGGCTGATGTGATGTTCCAAGCGACCTGGGAAGTGGATGACCATCTGTGACAGCGTCAAGTTCAGTTCTGCACGGAGTACGTCCAACGCTCAGAGCGCCTTGAGTATGCCGGCATAGAGCAGCTCGAGTAAGCTGTTCTCATTGGTGAAGCCGCCCTTGGTCTTGGTGAACTTGCGGAACTGGTGGTGTACGGCTTCCACTGCGTTGGTGGTGTAAATCGCCTTCCTCTTGTCGGGAGGTAATCCCCCGACAAGAGGAAGGCTGGGATCTAACCTACGTTCAGTTCAAGTATGAGGACATCAAAGTGGAAATAGGTGATGCTGAGTGCAGATCCGCAAATCTTCGATGCCTACGACGAAGCTTGGGTTCCGCTCAACATAGATTTTTCTCGCTATACTAGCGTGCATTTTTTGGGTCTTGAACTTCCCTTTATGTTGGAGGGCGGATCTCGTCAAGTATAAATCCGTGCTCTTACGTCCGGTGGATATCAAGAATATCCGTGCCATCCGTCAGAGCGCATAACTAAGCCATGCACCAGATGCCAAAACCTCTGCTTCGCGCCGGTTTTGTGGCCGGTGATGGTAATGCGTTAAATGTACAGAAGGAGATCCCCTATGGGGTTGAAGGGAAGCTGTTTGTGTGGCGAGATACGTTACGAAATCGACTCTCTGGATATGCCGATCGTGCATTGCCATTGTCAGACCTGTCGTAAAGCCCATGCGGCCCCGTTTGCCTCCACCGCGGGAGTAAAGCGCGAGAATTTCCGTTGGCTCAGTGGCATAGACTCTATTTCTACGTTCGAATCATCTCCTGGCAAATTGCGCCATTTCTGCAAACGCTGTGGATCTCATTTGGTTGCTGAGAGGCTTGGGCAGCCTCACGTAATTGTTCGGGTAGCCACTCTGGACGATGATCCCGGTTTGAAGCCAGAGGCCCATATTTGGGTGTCGCACGACGTGCCATGGCTTGAGTACAATAGGGCGTGCAAGCATAGGGAATGGCGCGACGACATTTAACAAATCAATCAAGTCCGTTCCCGGCCTGGCGACCGTCCACTGGATGCCGCCCTAATCGGGCGCCCTTTATGCGGGCGTAATATGTAAAAACCTTCACTAACACTAAGGAAATGAATTAACCGATGGAAAAGTTTATGAAGAAAGGAGTCTTTCTTGCCACCGTCATGCTTGCGCTTACAGCATGCCAATCAAACGATCAGTTGAAGCCTGTTTCACAGATCAAACCCGGAGTAGCCAGTGAAGGCACTCTTGCCAATGCACAGTTGGTTTCCGATACCACTGCAGCCTTAGAGCAGTTGCCCGAAGGTTTGAGAGTTAAACCGGGCGCCAAAATTTTCAAGTTCGTAGTTCAGCAACCTGTTGGGGTGCAAGGCTCTCGTGCATGGAGAGAAATGTGGATTGCTGATCCAAAGGGCGCTGCAAACCGGTTCCTCATCACCTTCACCGAAGCTGGATTGGGCGCTGCCGATTTCCAAATTCAACCAATGAAATAAGCACAGAGCCGCAGAACGGCTTGGCCGTTGGTTATAAACACCTCACAGGTGGGCTCGCAGCAAAGGGATATGCTTCTGAGTGGATTCTGAATGGCATCGACCGGGAACACTTTTCGGCTGTGATTCAGGTTGGTCGGGAGTTTGTGTCCAAAGCGGTTGCTCATCTCCAAGAGAGGAGAGGCAAAAAAACCGCGCCATCTCGGGGAAGAATGGCGCGGTTCTGTAATATTTCGGGACACAATAGGGACACGAAATATTCTTTATTCATAGCCCCTTGATCTGCAAGGGGCTATGAGACCAGATCAGAACTGGTTCATGGTGTTGTCTTTACCAGAGGCTTTCAGTGCAGCGTCACCAGAGAAGTACTCTTTGTGATCGTCGCCCATGTCGGAGCCTGCCATGTTCTGGTGCTTAACGCAGGCGATACCCTGACGGATCTCCTTGCGCTGTACGCCAGCCACGTAGCCCAGCATGCCAGCGTCACCGAAGTACTCTTTGGCCAGGTTGTCGGTAGACAGGGCCGCGGTGTGGTAAGTCGGCAGAGTGATCAGGTGGTGGAAGATGCCTGCTTCGCGGGCTGCATCAGCCTGGAAGGTGCGGATCTTCTCGTCAGCAACGGCGGCCAGTTCGGTTTCGTCGTATTCAACGCTCATCAGGTTGGCACGGTCGTACTGGGATACGTCCTGACCGGCTTCAGCCATCGCATCGAACACCTGCTGGCGGAAGTTCAGCGTCCAGTTGAAGGACGGGCTGTTGTTATATACCAGCTTGGCATTCGGCACTTCTTCACGGATGCGGTTAACCATCGCAGCGATCTGGCCTACGTGCGGCTTCTCGGTCTCGATCCACAGCAGGTCGGCACCGTTCTGCAGCGAGGTGATGCAGTCCAGAACCACGCGGTCTTCACCGGAGCCTTTCTTGAACTGGAACAGGCCAGAGGCCAGGCGCTTCGGCTTCAGCAGCTTGCCGTTAGCCTTAACAACCACGTCACCGTTGTCGATGTCAGCTGCGCTGTCGATGTAATCACCATCCAGGAAGCTGTTGTACTTGTCACCCAGGTCGCCCGGTTCGTTGGTTACGGCGATCTGCTTGGTCAGGCCGGCACCCAGAGAGTCGGTACGGGCAACGATGACACCGTCTTCAACACCCAGCTCCAGGAACGCGTAGCGTACGGCGCGGATCTTGGCCAGGAAGTCGGCGTGCGGAACGGTTACCTTGCCATCCTGGTGACCACACTGCTTCTCGTCAGATACCTGGTTTTCTATCTGGATCGCACAGGCACCGGCTTCGATCATTTTCTTGGCCAGCAGGTAAGTGGCTTCTTCGTTACCGAAACCGGCGTCAATGTCGGCAATGATCGGCACAACGTGGGTCTGGAAGTTGTCGATCTGAGCCTGGATGTCAGCTTCTTTCGCTGCATCACCAGCTTCGCGAGCGTCGTCCAGCTGGCGGAACAGTCCGCCCATTTCACGGGCATCAGCCTGGCGCAAGAAGGTGTAGAGCTCTTCGATCAGCGCTGGTACAGAGGTTTTCTCGTGCATGGACTGGTCGGGCAGCGGGCCGAACTCGGAACGCAGCGCGGCAATCATCCAGCCGGACAGGTACAGGTAGCGCTTGTTGGTGTTACCGAAGTGCTTCTTGATGGCGATCAGCTTCTGCTGACCGATGAAACCATGCCAGCAACCCAGAGACTGAGTGTACTGAGAGCTGTCGGCATCGTACTCGGCCATATCCTGACGCATGATCTTGGCAGTGTAGCGTGCGATATCCAGACCGGTCTTGAAACGGTTCTGAATGCGCATGCGAGCCGCGTATTCAGGGTTGATCGCTTCCCAGGTGTTGCCGGCGGCAGCGCGGACGGTAGCGATGGCATCGATCTCGTTTTTGTAAGCTGACATGGTCATTCCTTCACAGTGTTTGTGTTTAGGTAATGTTGGATCGGGTGACCCCGTTCCAGATCTTGCGGCGCTGTCATTCCGCTGGAGTGGCAGTGCCTTGTTGAAGCGAATAATGGGCGCATGCTGTGAGGGTGTCAAAATGATTTTGTGCACAGCAACAAAAATGTAGTCTCACTACATTCGAAACCTTTTTTCGGCTGTAATTTAACTACAATGCAAAAACGAGTCTGAAACGCTAAAACCCCAGTAATTACCGTGGTTTGAGTGCCTAAAACTTAAGGATTAGCCACTTTGGTATTAGTCAATAAAAACGTGTTTTACACAGATTTTAAGTTATTTTGGTTATCTGGCTTATACCTAAAAAATCTAAAAAATTCTCACTACATTTTCAGTAAAAATTCGCTATATCAGTGACTTATGGTGGATTTCCTTACGACCAAAGTCGATCCGAAATAAAAAAGGCCACTCGTGAAAGAATGGCCTTTAGAGTTGAAATGAGAGTTTGATGCCGCTTATTCGAGATACAGGCTACCTTGGTTGAGTAATGCCAGCAGCAGCGGTGCTGTCTCGTCATCAAACAAAGGTCTAAACCTGTGATGAAGACACAATTGCTGCGCTAGGTTTTTTGCTGCAACTGCGAAAACAGGAAATGGCTGCCCATCCGCAAACAAGGTCAAGCTAGAGTCTCTGTTCTGATGCCAAGCCAGTCGTGCCCCCTCTGCACGTACCAGTTCCGCACCCTCCTCAAGCGCTTCAGCCAATTCGGCTGCTGTCAGGGTTTCATCACTTCCGGCCAGCTCCGGGTACTTTGGCTCAGTCATGAAGGTACCAAACCAGTGTGCAAGTCGGTCAGGGTCGCCAAGGTATTGCTGCAGGATTGAGCTTAGGCGCGCAATTGCGGCTGCATCAATTTCACCCGGCTTGGCAGTCAATGCCAGGTCAGCATCGGTGTAGCGCAAGTCGGTACTGAGTGAATCGCATAGCGTGTCGGTCAGGCCACGCAGGATCTCTGCATGGGAAGGGGCGCGAAACCCGATCGACCAGGTCATGCAGCCATCACCCACACCCACCCCGTTGTGACCCACACGGGGCGGCAAGTAGAGCATATCCCCCGGATTCAGTTCCCAGCTCCGCTCGGCATTCCATTCAGGCAAGATCATGACCGGAGTATCTTCACGTCGAGGGGAGTCTTCACCAAACAGGCCGCCCACTTCCCAGCGGCGCACGCCCTCTGCCTGCAGCAGGAACACATCATAGTTGTCATAATGCGGCCCCACACCACCACCATCACTGGCGTAACTGATCATCAGATCATCGCGCCGCCACTGAGGGATGAAGTTGAAAGCCTCCAGCAGCGGGGCAACATCCGGCACCCAGTGATCCACGGCCTGTACCAGCAGAGTCCAGGGGGCGTCACCCAGCTCAGCAAAGCGTTCGGGTGCAAAAGGGCCGTGCTCAAGTGCCCAGTGCCCACTGGCTGGATCATTGATGATCAGGCGTGACTCGATATCATCTTCACATGCCAGGCCGGCCAACTCATTGGCATCGATTGCCGGTTGGAAGCCAGGGAAGGCGTTACGAATCAAAAGGGGCTTTTTCTGCCAGTAGTCACGCAGAAAGATTTCAGGGCTTAGCTCGCCCCAATTCAGTTCAGTGATCAAGATTAAGCAGCTCCGCCATTTCAGTGACCGCATCTTCAAGCTCAGCCATCACCTTGCGCTTGTCGCGGTTGGCCAGTGCGGCCTGACGGTCGTTACCGACCATACGAATACACTTCTGAATGCGCGCCATGCAGCTGTGCACACCGTCAACGTTAAACTCGAACTGTTCGTAGTCGCGAGCGGTCTGTTGCAGGCCGTTGCGCAGGGCTTCGGCCTGAGCGGCCAGCTCAAGCAGGCTGTGTGAATGGCTCATTGATCTCTCCTTGTTGATTACAGACCTCAGTCTGACAGAGTGGTGCATTGGCAACGAAGTCGACTTTGGTTCAGTGCTTCTCGCGCTCCAGCACCTCTTCAACCGAAGTCAGAATGCCGCGCAACATGCCCAACTCGGCCTTTTCGGGGCGGGTGCGGTTGAAGTAGCGGCGCAGTTTGTCCATCACCCGTCCTTCATGCTGGGGGATGATGAAGCCGGTGCGACGCAGCACCTTTTCAAGATGTTCATAAAAAAGGGTGATTTCACCCTGACGCGGGTAGGGTGCAGGCTCGGATACGGCTCGTGAACCACGGGCGGCTCGGCGCAGCTCGTAGGTGACCAGCTGTATCGCCTGGGCGATGTTGAGTACCGGATAGTCTTCATTGGCATCAATGTAAAGATGGCGGTTGCACAGCAGCATCTCCTCATTGGTCAGCCCCATGGTTTCGCGGCCAAACAGAATGGCGATCTGGCCGCTGCGGGCCTCATCCACCATCATGGCTGCGGCTGCTTCGGCGTCCATCAGCGGCTGATCGAAACTGCGCTGGCGTGCGCTGGTACCAATAACCAGCTGGCAGTCGGCAATGGCCTCTTCGACGCTCTCAACGACCACTGCATTGTCGAGCAGATCCTTGGCACCGGCTGCACGTGATTCGGCCTCTGCATGCGGAAACTCGATGGGGTCAACCAGCCAGAGCTGGCTCAGGCCCATGTTTTTCAAAGCACGGGCCGCAGCGCCGATGTTGCCGGGGTGAAAGGTGTTGACCATGATGATGCGAATATTGTCGAGCATGCGGTGCCTCACAAACAGAATTGAGCCGCATTATAGGGGGCAAGGCGGGTGAGACAAAGTAACAGAGGACGTATCAGACTCACAGTCGTCGACACCAGTGTTCAAGGTCGTGCACAAAGCGCTCTTTATGCCAGAGGTGTGGCGAGTGATCCGCCTTGGGGTAAATATGCAGCTCGGGGAAGGGCAGCTGGGCCTCAACCCATTGCGACACCTCCGAGCCGTAGAACTGACTGCTGTCACCGTAGATCAGCAGAGTCGGCAGGTCGATCTGTGGCAGCAGGTCGCGGTAATCCTGCTGTGTCAGTGAATCCCAGCACCGAGTCAGTGCCGGTGCGTTCAGTCCGCGCAGATAATCACGCATCTGCTGAAACCCACGCGAGTTGGCTTCATAGTTCTCGCGGCTGCGTCGATTAAGGCCGTGTGCCGCCAATTCCAGCACTCCTTCCGCGAAGTCCTGCTCCAGCCGTTGCAGGAAGCGCTGGTTGCGGTCGTAATCAAAGTCGCCGTAGATGCCCAGAGGCCAGTCGATATCGGTAACCAGTTTGGGGGACTGGTCTACTATGCACAGGCCACCGAGGCGTCCAAGTCCATAGCTGCGAATGTACTCCCAGCTGATAAGAGCACCCATGGAGTGGCCCACCAGTACCGCATCGCGCAGATCATGTTCGGTTAGCAGGCGGTCAAGATCGGCCGCCATCTGGCTGATCGCCATCTGATCGCACGGTGGAGGTTCATGGGTGCCGTGTCCGCGGGCATCCCAGCAAAACACCTGATGGGATCCGGCCAGCTCGGAGGCGAAAGGGAGCCATTCGCGAGCACCGGAGGTCCAGCCATGCAGAAACACAATTGGCTGGCCCTTGCCCAGGCTGACATATCGGATGGGGTGATTATCGGTAGCGAGTAGTGTTTCCATACCTGCACCTGTAAAAGACTGGACTGTGATGGAATCAAAAACGGGGCCAGAAGGCCCCGTGAAACAACTTAGATGCGCTTGGCCTGAGCCGCGGCGTTGCCGGTGTAGAGTGATGGCGTCAGCGCCTTGAGTTCATCCTTGGCACTCTGGGGCATATCCAGCGTGTCGATGAAATTCTGAATGGTAGCCTGGTTCATGGTCTTGCCACGAGTCAGGTCCTTCAGTTTCTCGTAGGGCTTTTCAATGCCGTAGCGGCGCATCACGGTTTGAATCGGCTCGGCCAGCACTTCCCAAGCGTTGTCGAGGTCTTCAGCCAGGCGAGCAGCGTTGATTTCCAGCTTGCTGATCCCCTTGAGGCTGGCCTGGTAGGCGATCAGGCTGTGGCCAAAACCGACACCCAGGTTGCGCAGTACGGTGGAGTCAGTCAGGTCACGCTGCCAGCGGGAGATCGGCAGTTTGCTAGCCAGGTGCTGCATGATCGCATTGGCGATACCCAAGTTGCCTTCGGAGTTTTCGAAGTCGATCGGGTTAACCTTGTGCGGCATGGTGGAAGAGCCTACTTCACCGGCCACTGTCTTCTGCTTGAAGAAACCAAGCGAGATGTAGCCCCACACATCACGGTCAAAATCGATCAGGATGGTGTTGAAACGGCATACGGCATCAAACAGCTCGGCGATGTAGTCATGCGGCTCGATCTGAGTGGTGTACGGGTTCCAGCTCAGCCCCAGGCTCTCGACGAAAGATTTGGAGTTGGCTTCCCAGTCGATATCGGCATAGGCGGACAGGTGAGCATTGTAGTTGCCTACGGCACCGTTGATCTTGCCAAGATATTCGATATTGTCGATCTGCTTCAACTGACGCTGCAGGCGGTATGCAACGTTGGCCATCTCCTTGCCCATGGTGCTCGGCGAAGCGGTCTGGCCGTGGGTGCGGCAAAGTATAGGCTGGTCAGCATGTTCGCGCCCCAGTGCCGCGATGGCATCGGTTACCTGCTGCATCTGATTGCGGGTGACTTCAACGCCATGGCGCAGCATCAGTGCGTGCGACAGATTGTTGATGTCTTCCGAGGTGCAGGCGAAGTGAACAAACTCGCTGATCGCGGCCAGCTCGGCGTTGTCGGCGATCTGCTCCTTGATAAAGTACTCGACCGCTTTTACATCGTGGTTGGTAGTACGTTCAATTTCCTTGATGCGCTCGGCATGCTCGATACCGAACTCGTCCACGATGCGGTTCAGCTGCGCGTTGGCGGCTTCACTCAGCGCCGGAACCTCCACAATCTGCGGGTGGGCGGCCAGCTGCTGCAGCCAGCGGATCTCGACCTGGACGCGGAAACGGATCAGACCGAATTCACTGAATACAGCACGCAGGTCGGCAGTTTTGCTGCCGTAGCGGCCATCAACCGGGGATACGGCGGTAAGGGCAGAAAGCTCCATGTTACACAGTCTCACTCTTGGCTTGCGTCGATAAAGCGCGAATTATACGGGAAATGGCCGCAGCTGGGTACGCCAGTGCGGCTCTGGATCAGGATGACTTGAGGATGCGTCTCAACGAAGGCTTGAGGCGCGAACGGAAGAACAGCATATGCCAGCGCTTGCCACCGACCTGCCGCCAGAGCAGTGCAGAACGGATACCGGCCAGCAACAGAGCGCGAATACGTGCGGCGTTTTCGGTGTTCTGCAGATGCCTTGGATCACCGCCAACCTGGATACGGAAGCTGAAGGTGCTCACGGTGGTCTGATACAGGCCATCCAGCGCCGCGATCACGTTGCTGTGGGTATAGGCTGAAGGGTCGAGTTCGGCGTTGTCATCCTGCTCACTGAAATAGCGCGCCTTGCGTGCCACCTCATCGATACCTTCGCCGATCTTTTGCATCACGTCAGGGTGTTTGTCGAGCTGACGCTCCAACATGATCATGCCCAGCACATATTGCACAATCTGCTTGTTCTGGGCGCTCTCGTTCTTGTCCACCATGTCCTGCAGGTGACGCAGGCCAAGGTTGAGCGAGTAGGGGATGTTGTTGACACCGCCATAGACATCTTCCGTCTGGCGCGGATCGGTCACGAACAGGCTGGCGATGCTGGTTTCAAGGTTGTTCTGCGGCACCATGCCACGACGGGCGATCTGGTCCACCAGGCTGGCGGCCTGAAACATTCCGGCCAGCGCGATGGTTTGTTCATCATGTTGACGCGACATCAGTGCTCCTTAGCCGAGCCGGCTATCGAATGGCGCGAGGTGGTTTCGATGACACCACCACCAAGACAAAGGTCATCTACGTAGAATACAACAGACTGGCCAGGGGTTACGGCACGTTGCGGCTGGTCAAACACCACTCTGTAACCGCCTTCGGCAGCGGCTTCCACGGTGCAGTCCTGATCCGCCTGACGGTAACGCACCTTAGCCTTGCAGCGCAGCGGCAGCTCGGGTGCTTCGCCGCTGATCCAGAAAATATCACCTGCATGCAGCCAGTTGGAATAGAGCAGGGGATGTTGTCCCTGAACCGCGATCAACACGTTTCGATCCAGATCTTTCGCCGCCGCAAACCAGGGCTCTTCAGGATAATCTTTCAGCCCCCCTATGCCGAGCCCCTGACGCTGACCGATGGTGTAATACATCAGTCCCTGGTGCTCACCGATCACGTCACCGTCAGGTGTTTCGATTTTGCCAGCCTGTGCCGGCAGATACTGTTTCAGGAAGTCGCTGAAGCGACGCTCGCCGATAAAGCAGATACCGGTACTGTCTTTCTTGTCATGGGTTATCAGCCCATGTTCTTCCGCCAGTCGACGTACTTCGGGCTTTTCCAGCTCGCCAACCGGGAAAAGTGTCAGTTTAAGCTCATCTTCGCCGACCTGATGCAGGAAATAACTCTGGTCCTTGTTCGGGTCCAGTCCCTTGAGCAGTACGGTATGGCCGTCACGCTCACCACGGCGCACGTAATGGCCGGTCGCAATCAGATCAGCGCCCAGCAGCTGAGCATACTCAAGAAATGCCTTGAACTTGATCTCGCGGTTGCAAAGAATATCCGGGTTGGGGGTGCGCCCGGCCTTGTATTCTTCCAGAAAATGTTCGAATACATTGTCCCAGTACTCGGCCGCAAAGTTGGCGCTGTGCAGCGGGATACCCAGTTTGTCACACACGGCCTGGGCATCGGCCATATCTTCCTTGGCCGTGCAGTATTCGGTTCCGTCATCCTCTTCCCAGTTTTTCATGAACAGGCCTTCGACCTGATAGCCCTGCTGCAGCAACAGCAGGGCCGATACGGAAGAGTCAACACCGCCGGACATGCCGACGATCACTTTGGTCTGGGCGTTAGCAGAATTCATGGTTCAGACAGTTTCCTGAATAAAGTCCAGAGGGTAACGGGTGCCTGCAAGATAATCATCAACGCAGCGGGTCACCAATTCACTGCGCAATTGGGCGCGGTGTTGCTCCATTTCGTCTCGTGTCAGCCAGAGCGGGCGGATAATGCCTTCATCAAGACTGGCGTCAGGCAGCTCGGCAACGGCGCGCGCGATAAAACAGAAACGGTGATAGGTCACGCCATTGGACGGGGCGAAGTAAGTATACATGCCCAGCAAAGCCTCGGGCTCGACCTGCCAACCGGTTTCTTCAAGGGTTTCGCGCCGAGCGGCTGCAACAAAGGACTCGCCGCGTTCCAGATGGCCCGCAGGCTGATTGATAACGACTTTACCACCTGCCATCTCTTCGACGAGCAGAAAACGGCCTTCCTGTTCAACGATGCAGGCAACGGTTGCGTGGGGTGTCCAGCGCATTGAAACTCCCGACAAGGTTTGGATTCGGGCGCAATAATAGCAGTTTGGCAGCGTATTTGTCCGGTGAGGATTCAGGCTCGGCTGCGCGGGCGTTTTGCAGATGGACGACGACTGTTGCGCCGTGCGGCAGCGGGTCGTGCAGGTGGCGCGGGCAGGTTCACCTGCTCCTCGCGCCACTGCCCTGGCGCCAGCGACTCCAGTGTCCAATTACCGATCGACCAACGGATCAGACGCAGGGTAGGGAAGCCGACCTCTGCAGTCATGCGGCGGACCTGTCGGTTGCGACCTTCGGTAATGATCAGTTCGATCCAGCTGGTAGGCTGTTCCTTGCGAAACCTGACAGGTGGGTTGCGTGGCCAAAGCCAGCGGGGCGGGTTGATTCGACGAGCCCGTGCCGGGCGAGTCGGGCCATCCTTGAGTTGAACGCCCTGGCGCAGCCGATTAAGTGCCGCTTCACTTATTTCGCCGTCAACCTGAACACAATAGGTTTTGGGCAGCTTGAATGCAGGGTTGGCCAGTTGCTGCTGCAACCGACCATCATCCGTTAGAATCAGCAGTCCTTCGGAGTCAAAATCAAGGCGACCGGCTGCGTAGACACCAGGAACCTTGATGAAATCCGCCAGTGTCGAGCGTCCTTCAGAGTCCGTGAACTGGGTCAGTACACGAAAAGGCTTGTTGAACAGAAGGATTCTCGACATGCAGCGACCGGTTGGCTACTCCGCAGGTTGAATATTCACAGCGTGCAGCCCCTTTGGGCCCTGCTGTATTTCGAACTGGACCGCCTGGCCCGCCTTGAGACTTTTGTAGCCATCCATCGCGATGGCAGAAAAGTGCGCGAACAACTCTTCTTCGCAGGCCTCGGACAGAATAAAACCGTAGCCTTTGGCGTTGTTGAACCACTTGACTGTCCCTGTTTGCATAAAATACTCCCCCGTGACATTCGGAGCACAGCTCCTTGGTCATTACCTGCAATACCGATCAAAACAGGGATGCGGCGTTGCAGGAACTCCTTATGTGTATGCATTTCTACGCCAGGGACTACAGGCAAGGGCAGCACCATGGACTTATCCGTCGGCTGCCTTTAACCTCTCCTTGTAAGCGCGAGTATAGCATTTGCAGTTAATGACACTAGACATTGCCGGGTTTTTTCCCGGTTGTTTTAGACTAATATCGAAGGTATCGACGTTGTTTGTGAACGAACACGAGTTCAGGCTCATGAGTTCAAACCATAATGCTGATGAAGAACACCACCACGATGATGATGGTGGTCTGGCAACAGCGGAAACCAAACCGCAACTCAAGCGCCCTCCCATGTATAGGGTGGTGCTGATGAACGATGACTACACACCGATGGATTTTGTCATCGAGGTATTAATGATTTTTTTCAATATGGACCAAGAGAAGGCTACACAAGTGATGCTGGCGGTCCATACTCAGGGTAAAGGCGTATGCGGGGTGTATACCCGCGATGTGGCTGAAACTAAAGCCACACAAGTGAATCAATATGCCAGAGAGAACAAGCACCCTCTGCTGTGTGAAGTGGAATCGGTCTGACGGGAGGCGAATGCCATGCTGAATCGAGAGCTTGAAGACACCCTGAGCGTTGCATTCCGGTCAGCCCGGGATAAGCGACATGAATTCATGACGGTTGAACACTTGCTGTTGGCGTTGCTCGACAACCGTCAGGCGGTTGCGGTGCTCAATGCCTGCGGCGCCGATTTGAGCCGTTTGCGCCAGCAGTTGTCGGTGTTTATCGATGAAACTACACCACTGCTGCCGGATAACATTCCCAACATGGAAACCCAGCCGACACTTGGCTTTCAGCGCGTATTGCAGCGTGCGGTGTTCCATGTGCAGTCCTCCGGCAAGTCTGAGGTCAATGGCGCCAATGTGCTGGTGGCCATCTACAGCGAGCAGGAAAGTCACGCTGTGTTTGTTCTGCAGCAGCAGGGCATCGAACGCATGGATGTGGTCAACTACATCTCGCACGGTATATCCCGCATCAACGAACAGGAGTCTGACGAACCCGGGCTGGGTGCTGATGGTGAAGAGAGTGGTGAAAGCAGCAAAAGCGCCCTGTCTCAGTATGCCGTCAATCTGAATCAGCAGGCTGCACTGGGTCGGATCGATCCGCTGGTGGGGCGTGACTCCGAAGTCGAACGGGTGGTACAGATTTTGTCACGTCGTCGCAAGAACAACCCTCTGCTGGTGGGGGAGGCTGGTGTCGGCAAAACAGCGATTGCCGAGGGACTGGCAAAACTGATCATTGAAGACAAGGTGCCGGATATTATCTCCGACAGCATTGTCTATGCCCTTGATCTGGGTGCTTTGCTGGCGGGCACCAAGTACCGCGGTGATTTCGAAAAAAGGCTGAAGTCTTTGCTGAACGAGATCAAACAACAGCCGCGTTCTATCCTGTTTATTGATGAAATCCATACCATTATCGGGGCAGGTGCCGCTTCCGGCGGCTCCATGGACGCTTCCAACCTGCTCAAGCCGCTGCTCAGTTCCGGTGAGATCCGATGCATCGGGTCGACCACTTTTCAGGAATTCCGTGGCATCTTTGAGAAAGACCGTGCGCTCGCGCGCCGGTTCCAGAAAATTGATGTGCTTGAGCCGAACGTGGATGATACCTACCACATTCTGCGCGGCCTGCGGTCTCGCTTCGAGGAGCATCACGACCTGGAGTACACCGATGCGGCACTGCGCGCAGCGTCTGAGCTGGCGGATCGCTACATCAATGACAAGCATATGCCGGACAAGGCCATTGATGTAATCGATGAAGCGGGGGCCTATCAGCGGCTCATGCCCGTTGAACAGCGCAAAAAGGTCATCGACGTGGCTGAAGTCGAGTCGGTGGTCGCCAAGATCGCACGTATCCCGCCGAAAAGCGTGTCCACATCCGATAAGGATCAGTTGCGTAAGCTGGAAAGCAATCTCAAGATGGTGGTACTGGGGCAGGATGAAGCGATCAGCTCTTTGGCTTCGGCCATCAAACTGTCTCGTGCAGGCCTCAAGGAGCCAAACAAGCCGGTGGGCAGCTTCCTGTTTGCCGGCCCAACCGGTGTCGGCAAGACTGAGGTTACCCAGCAGTTGGCGCGCATTTTGGGTATCGAGCTGGTGCGCTTTGACATGTCAGAGTATATGGAACGGCACACCGTCTCACGCCTGATCGGTGCGCCTCCGGGCTATGTTGGCTTCGATCAGGGAGGGCTGTTGACAGAAGCGATCACCAAGTCACCGCATTGCGTACTGCTGCTGGATGAGATCGAGAAGGCGCACCCTGAGGTGTTCAACCTGCTGCTTCAAGTGATGGATAACGGCACTTTGACCGACAATAACGGTCGTAAGGCAGACTTCCGCAACGTCATTCTGGTGATGACAACCAACGCAGGTGCCGAAGCACACAGCCGGCCGTCAATCGGCTTCACTCAGCAGGACCACAGCACGGATGCAATGGAGGCTCTGAAACGACTGTTTACACCGGAGTTCCGCAATCGCCTGGATACCGTGATTCAGTTCAAACCTCTGACTCTGGAAATCGTCAAGGGTGTGGTCGACAAGTTCCTGACTGAGCTTCAGGCTCAATTGGACGACAAACATGTAGTGTTGCATGTGGATGAGGCTGCACGCCAGTGGCTGGCTGAGAACGGTTATGACGAGAAGATGGGTGCCCGCCCGATGCAGCGTCTGATTCAGGAAAAGCTGAAGAAGCCGCTGGCCGAGATGATTCTGTTTGGAGAACTGGCAGAATCCGGCGGAGAAGTGGATATTGGTATCGGCGAGGATGGAGAGATCTGTCTGGAGGTCGCAGCGGTGGCAGCCTGAGGGCTGCCATCCACCGCAGCCGCGCTCGTGATATCAGCGGGCGCGGTAAACGATACGGCCTTTGCTCAGGTCGTAGGGAGTCAGTTCGACCTTGACCTTGTCACCAGTCAGAATACGGATGTAGTTCTTGCGCATTTTGCCGGAGATATGGGCAGTCACAACGTGGCCATTTTCGAGCTCAACGCGGAACATGGTATTGGGAAGGGTATCGATAACGGTACCTTCCATTTCAAATGAATCTTCTTTAGCCATTCACTACCTACCTTTGAGGCTGGTTAGCCTGAGTGTGGAAAGCGCAGTATTGTGCCCTAAAAGACGTCCGATTTCAAAAGCTAATCGGTGCTTGCCTCAGGGCTCAATCGACGCCACTCGCTATTGATAAGCATCTCCAGCGGCCGGTAGCGAATCTTGTAGTTCATTTTGCGGCAGTCTTCCACCCAATAGCCAAGATAAAGCCACTTCTTGCCGCTCCTTGCGGTTTGTCGAATCTGCCAGATAACGGCGTACACACCGAGACTGCGCCACTCCATATCAGGATCATAGAAAGTGTAGAGAGCCGACATCCCCTGTTCCAGCATATCGGATACCGCCACTGCCAGGAGCGTACCTTCTGGGTTGCGGAATTCGTAAAAACAGGAATCCACCGTACCTTCAACAAGAAAATTGAAAAACTGATCCGGGGAGGGGGGGTACATGTCGCCATCAGCATGGCGCTGATTGATATAACGCTCATAAAGCGCGTAGTACTCGTGTGTAAGCTGGCAGGGAACAGCACGAACAATCAGGTCGGCGTTACGATTCTCGATACGCCGCTGTGTTTTGGAGGGGTTGAATTCAGCAACAGGTACGCGAACGGAAATACAGGCCTGACACTGCTCGCAATGCGGTCGATAGATATGTCCACCACTGCGCCGGAAGCCCAGTTCTGACAGTTGGCTGTACAGGTTACGATCAATATCGGCACGCGGGTCTACAAAAAGGGTGCGCGCCTGTCGGTCAGGCAGGTAGCTGCAATCATGTTCTGGCGTGGCATAGAACCGCAGCGCACACAGATCAGCTACACGAATTTTCACAAACTGCCTCGCGAGTAATGGAAAATTGCCAGGTGTGATCAAGCGACTGTTCACACAGCTGATCCAGACTTACAGCAAAGTCATGTCGTGTGATTTCTATCGCACCTAAGCTCGCCAAATGGTCGTTATATACCTGGCAATCAATGAGCTGATATCCCCATTGTTTGAGCTGTGTCACGCACCAGGTAAAGCCTATTTTTGAGGCGTCACGCTGGTACGAGAACATTGATTCGCCGAAAAAAACCGACCCAATGGCCAGGCCATAAAGCCCGCCGACCAGTTCATCACCCATCCAGACTTCAACCGAATGTGCGATGCCCTGGTGGTGGAGATTCACGTAAGCCGAGAAAATCTCATGGCTGATCCACGTGCCCTGCTGTCCTCGACGCGGCCCTGCACACGCTCTGACCACGTGCTCAAAGGCCTGATCAAAAGTCACCCGGTAGTCAGTGCGGCGCAGGCGTTTGCGCAGGCTGCGCGATACGTGCAGTTTGTCCGGCAACACAATGCAACGCGGGTCAGGGCTCCACCACAGGATAGGCTCCCCGGGGTTATACCAGGGAAAGATCCCGCTGCGATAGGCACTCAAAAGCCTTGCCTTGCTCAGATCTCCGCCAGCCGCCAACAGGCCGTTGGGCTCTGCCAGGGCCTTATCGAGCGGAGGAAAGAGCAGGCTGTCATCAGCCAGCCACGGAATCATCAGGCGTCGAGATCATCCAGATATTTTTCGGCATCCAGTGCTGCCATGCAACCAAAACCGGCTGATGTAATCGCCTGACGGTAGATGTGGTCACACACATCACCTGCCGCAAACACACCTTCAATGCTGGTTTGGGTTGCCTTGCCTTCAAGGCCGGAGCGTATCTTCAGATAGCCGTCATTCATCTCCAGCTGACCTGCAAACAGCTCTGTATTCGGCTTGTGTCCAATGGCGACAAACACGCCCTGCAGATCAAGCTCGTGCGTTGTGGCATCGGTTGTGCTGCGGACGCGAATACCGGTGACCCCACTCTGGTCACCCAGCACCTCATCAAGCTGGTGGTTCCAAACGATATTGATGTTGCCGTTTTCAGCCCGTTCCAGAATTTTGTCCTGCAGGATTTTCTCGGAGCGCAGGCTGTCACGACGGTGAATCAGGGTGACTTCTGCCGCAATATTGGACAAGTAGAGTGCTTCTTCAACAGCGGTGTTGCCACCGCCGATCACAGCCACCTTCTGGCCACGATAGAAAAAGCCGTCACATGTGGCACAAGCGCTGACACCTTTGCCCATAAAAGCCTCTTCGGACGGCAAGCCCAGGTACTGTGCCGATGCCCCTGTTGCGATGATGAGGGCATCACAGCTGTATTCGCCCATATCACCCTTGAGGCGGAAAGGGCGGCTCTGCAGCTGTGTTTCATTAATGTGATCGAAAATCACCTGAGTATTGAAGCGTTCGGCATGGGCCTGCATCCGCTGCATTAACTCAGGGCCCTGCACACCATCCACATCTCCGGGCCAATTGTCGACTTCGGTGGTAGTGGTCAACTGCCCGCCAGCCTGCATGCCGGTAATTACGACCGGGTTCAGGTTGGCGCGTGCAGCATAGACGGCAGCGGTGTAACCGGCAGGGCCAGAGCCCAGGATAATCAGACGATGGTGTTGTACTTCACTCATGGGTGTTGGGTATCCGGATTGAATGGTTCCTGTTACTGATTGCAGCCGACTCTAAACCCGCGATGGCGGATTGTCTATGACAGCACGGGTGAGCATGGCAATATTCGGTGTCCGTGGCCGATATATGGTATTTTTGCCGCTGCATCGAGATCTGTTGAGTGTAAGGAAAACCGGATTGAGTGAAAAGCGACCCCCCACAGTGCCTTCTCTGACAACCCAGCTGGCCAGTATTGCCCGCGAGGGTGGGCTGATCCTGCTGGCTGGAGCCTGTCTGTTTTTATTGCTGGCACTGATTGGATATGACCCGCGCGACCCGGGATGGTCGCATCTGGCTTACCAGCCAGAGGTGAAGAATTTTACCGGAACTGCAGGCGCCTGGATGGCTGATGGCATGATTTCCGCTTTTGGCGTAGGCGCCTATCTGTTACCGCTGCTGGTGTTGTGGCCAGCCTGGCGCTATCTGCGCCAGGTCCGCGTGGGTATTATGGAAACCTTGCCATTCCTGATGCTGCGCAGCCTGGGGGCCGCTATCTTCCTGCTAGCCCTCTGCACACTGTCATCCATCCATCTTTCCAACGACAGCCTGCATTACCCGTTTACGGTGGGCGGCTTGCTGGGCGAGGCCACTTCTGACTGGGCTGTCAGCTGGTTCAGCGTTACCGGAAGCTCAATTCTGTTCTGGACTCTGATGCTGCTGGGCCTGACCTTGTTTCTGGAGTTCTCGTGGCAGGAGCTGCTCGAACTGCTTGGTGGCGCTCTTCTGCGGATGGTTGACCAGTTGCGCGGACGGCTGCCCCTTACGACTGCAGACGAACCCGCAATTGCAAATAACGCGTTTGCAAGAGCAGCTGATTCACCTGACGTGGCACCTCGTGTTTCACGACCGGTCAGCCCAGCCCCAGCCATGCATGAACGCATTGAACCACACATGGAACCATCCATTGCGGAAAATACTGTCATTCCGTCTTCAGAAGAGTCTACGACTGCTGCGAAAGCGGCCATGGCCAAAACAAGTGCAGCCGCTGGAGCGGTTACAGAAGCGGCAAAACGCAGCCTCAAAATTGTGCCGCTGTCTGAAACTCACCAGCCGATGGCGGATGAGCCTGACAGCGAGCCGACCCCGGTCAAACGCAAACAGTTACCCAGACTGCCATCTCTTGATCTGCTTGACCCGCCAGAGCTGCAGCAGCAGCAGGGCTACAGCGAAGATGAGCTGGAGCAAATGTCACGCCTGCTGGAAAGTAAGCTGAAAGACTTTGGCGTAGTCGTTGAAGTGGTTGAGGTCAATCCGGGCCCTGTCATCACACGCTTTGAGCTTCAGCCAGCCCCTGGGGTGAAAGCCAGCAAAATCAGTAACCTGTCGCGTGACCTTGCCCGATCCATGGCCGTCATGAGTGTGCGAGTGGTTGAGGTCATTCCGGGCAAATCCGTTGTTGGGGTGGAAATTCCAAACGAGGTCCGTCAAACCGTGCACCTGAGCGAGGTTTTGAACGCCAGGCCTTATCTGGAAGCCTCCTCACGCCTGACGCTGGCACTGGGCAACGATATTGCAGGCAATCCGGTGGTAGCCAACCTTGCCAAGATGCCACACCTGCTGGTGGCCGGTACGACAGGTTCGGGCAAATCAGTGGGCGTCAATGCCATGCTGCTGAGTCTGTTGCTGAAGGCAACGCCGGAGGAAGTGCGGCTGATTCTGGTTGACCCCAAAATGCTGGAGTTGTCGGTCTACGAGGGCGTCCCACATTTGCTGACTCCCGTCATTACCGATATGAAAGAGGCCGCCGGTGGTTTGCGCTGGTGTGTCGCCGAGATGGAGCGACGTTACCGCCTGATGGCCAAAATGGGTGTGCGCAATATTGCCGGTTTTAACGACAAGGTCATTCAAGCGCAGGAAGCAGGGAAGCCGATCCCGGACCCGCTATGGAATCCGCAGGAATACGGCCTGCCCGATGATGAGCCAGCCCCAACGCTGGAAACGCTGCCCTATATTGTGGTGGTGATTGATGAATTTGCCGACATGATGATGATGGTGGGCAAAAAAGTCGAAGAGTTGATTGCCCGTATTGCACAAAAGGCGAGGGCGGCCGGCATACATTTGATTCTTGCCACGCAACGCCCCTCCGTGGATGTGATCACTGGTCTGATCAAGGCCAATATTCCGACCCGTATCGCCTTCCAGGTGTCATCGAAGATCGACTCGCGCACCATCCTTGATCAGGGCGGTGCCGAGAGTCTGCTGGGTTATGGGGACATGCTCTACGTGCCGGCCGGCACCAGCATTCCGAACCGTGTACATGGCGCCTTCGTCAGCGATGACGAGGTCCATCGAGTGGTTGAGCAGTGGAAGCTGTTGGGAGAGCCGAACTACATTGACGTGAATCTGTCAGATGGGTCAGCAGGAGATGGCGGCAGCGGTGGTGATCTGTTTGATGACGAACAGGACCCACTTTACGACGAGGCGGTAGCGTTCGTGACCGAGTCCCGCAAGGCGTCCATCTCCAGCGTACAGCGCAAGCTCAAAATCGGTTACAACCGTGCTGCACGCATGATCGAAACCATGGAAGCAGCAGAGGTTGTTTCCGAGGCGGGCAGTAATGGTCAGCGCGAAGTGCTGGCACCGCCACCACCGAGGAACTGAGATGCTGAAAAAACTGATGGCTACACTGGCGCTGGGTATAGGCACCGCCTTTGCAGGCCCGGCCGACGATCTGCAACAGCGCCTGTCCGGGTATGAATCGGCACGAGCCGAGTTCAGCCAGTTTGCGCTCAGCAGTGACGGTGACCGAGCCGAGGAATCGGTTGGCTATTTTTACGTGGCCCGTCCGGACCGTTTCCGCTGGGTAACAGAACAGCCATTCGTGCAGGAGATCGTCAGTGATGGGGAGTCGATCTGGATACATGATCCAGACCTGGACCAGGTGACTCGCAGACCCTCCGGTTCACATGGCAACAGCGCTCCTGCGCTGATTCTGAATGGCCAGATCAGCGAACTGCAAAAACAGTTCAGTATCAGTCGCATCGATGAAAACGAACAGGGCATCTCCCTGTTTGAATTACGGCCGTTGAACCCTGAAGGCAACACATTCGCCCGTATACGGTTATTGTTTGAACAGGAGCGCCTGACAGAACTGTCCATGGAGGACAGCCTGGGCCAACGCAGCATGCTGGTTTTGCATGACCTGGAATACAACCCGGAACTGCCGCAGGACATTTTTGAGTTCAGCCTGCCGCCAGGCGCTGACCTGATTGAAGATCCGGGCTTCTGATGCAGGACCTGTTCAGCAACCAGGCCACCGGCTATCAGCCTCTGGCCGCCCGCATGCGACCGCACACACTGGAGCACTATGCTGGTCAGAGTCACCTGCTCGCAGCGGGTAAACCATTACGTCAGGCGCTGGATCAGGGGCTGATCCACTCCATGATTCTGTGGGGGCCGCCGGGGGTCGGTAAAACCACCTTGGCACAACTGGTCGCACACAAGGTCGATGCCCATTTCATCACCCTGTCGGCCGTACTGTCAGGCGTGAAAGAGATTCGCCAGGCGGTAGAAGAAGCACGTCAGGTAAAGGCGCAGAGCGGGCGCAAGACCATCCTGTTCGTGGATGAGGTACACCGTTTCAACAAATCACAACAGGATGCCTTTCTGCCCTATGTGGAAGATGGCACTTTGATCTTTATCGGTGCAACCACCGAAAACCCGTCCTTCGAGCTGAATAATGCTCTTTTGTCCCGGGCGCGCGTTTACCTGCTGCGGGCATTGCAGCCCGATGAGCTTATGCAGGTTGTCCATCATGCCTTGAGCGATGTCCAGCAAGGGCTGGGTTCGCTGCAGTTGAAGGTTGAACCTGACCTGCTGCAGCGACTGATTACAGCGGCTGACGGTGATGCTCGCAGCGCACTCAATCTGCTTGAGATCGCTGCTGATCTGGCACAGCCGCAAGCTGACGGCACCCACCTCGTAACGGAAGCAGTACTGCATGAAGTACTACAGGCGGGAGGGCGCCGCTTTGACAAGGGCGGAGATCACTTCTACGACATGATTTCTGCCTTTCACAAGTCGGTGCGTGGCTCTTCACCGGACGGGGCGCTTTACTGGTATTGCCGTATGCTGGATGGCGGCGCTGATCCGCTCTATGTCGCGCGCCGGTTGGTGGCAATTGCATCGGAAGATATCGGCAATGCCGATCCCCGTGCCATGCAGGTGGCGTTATCAGCCTGGGACGCGTTTGAGCGCGTGGGTCCTGCCGAAGGTGAACGGGCGATAGCACAGGCTGCGATCTACTGTGCCTGCGCACCCAAAAGCAACGCAGTCTACAAGGCATTCAACCAGTGTCTGATGCAGGTAAGAGGCGAAGGCTCTCATCCAGTGCCGGATCATCTGCGCAATGCGCCCACCAGTCTGATGAAGTCGCTCGGGTACGGTGATGAATACCGCTATGCCCATGATGAGCCGGATGCATATGCGGCAGGGGAGAACTATCTGCCGGAGGCCTTGGCTCATCAACGTTGGTATGAGCCCGAACCACGTGGGCTGGAAATCAAAATCCGTGAAAAACTGCAACGCCTTCGTGAACAGGACCAGCGCAGCCCACGGCGACGTTATCCAAGGAGCCCAGGATGATACATCTGTTCGCTGTGGCGCTGGGAGGAGCACTGGGTGCGGTGGCGCGTTACTGGGTCAGTGGCTGGCTCAATAACGCTGAGCATCCCATACCGATCGGTACGCTGAGCGTAAACGTACTGGGCTCTTTCTTGATGGGGGTATGCTTTGTACTGATCCTTGAAAAGGCTCGCCTGTCGCCAGAACTTCGGCCTCTGGTGATGGTTGGATTTTTGGGTGCCTTTACCACTTTCTCGACCTTTTCTCTGGAAACGGTGGCGATGATCAGCGAGGGGCATATAATGTCGGCCCTGATTTATATATCATTAAGCGTTCTATTGTGCATTGCCGCACTGGGTGCCGGATTGTGGTTGACCCGTCTGTTCTGACAACTCTGTACTGACAACACAAGGTAAGTTTGCTCTCATGCTGGATCCTAAATTTGTACGCGCCAACCCTGAAGCAGTCGCTGAGCTGCTGAAAAAGAAAGGGTTTGAATTCCCGGTTGAGCGCTTTATCGAGCTGGACAATCAACGCAAAGCCATCCAAACCGAAACCGAAGCGCTGCAGAATGAGCGCAACACTCGCTCCAAGAGCATCGGCAAGGCGAAAGCCTCCGGTGAAGACATCCAGCCCCTGCTGGATGAAGTGCAGAGCCTGGGCCAGCAACTCGACGATGCCAAACAGCGCCTGAATCAGGTGCAGGCTACACTTGATGCATTGTTGCTGGGTGTTCCCAACATTCCGCATGAATCAGTGCCTGCCGGAGCCGATGAAGAGGACAACGTCGAAGTCCGCCGCTGGGGCACGCCGGCACAGTTCAGTTTTGAGCCTCAGGACCATGTTGCGCTGGGAGAAAAAAACAACGAGCTGGACTTTGAAACTGCCGCCAAAATAACAGGCTCTCGTTTTGCCGTGATGAAAGGCAAGATTGCCCGCCTGCACCGCGCCCTGACTCAATTCATGCTCGACACCCATATTGCCGAGCACGGCTACACCGAAATCTATGTGCCGTATCTGGTCAATGCCGACTCACTGCTCGGAACCGGCCAGCTACCCAAGTTTGAAGAAGACCTGTTCCGCACGCCGCTGGGTGATCGAAACTACTACCTGATTCCCACCGCTGAGGTCCCGGTTACCAATACGGTGCGTGACGAAATCATCGACGCGGCCCAGCTGCCACTGCAGTACACCTGCCACACACCCTGTTTTCGTTCCGAGGCAGGCGCTTCTGGTCGTGACACTCGTGGCATGATCCGCCAGCATCAGTTTGACAAGGTTGAGCTGGTACATGTGGTCGAGCCGGCAAAATCCTGGGATGCCCTTGAGGCTCTCACCGGGCACGCTGAGGCCATTCTGCAGAAACTGAATCTGCCCTACCGGGTTGTCGCCCTCTGTGGCGGCGATCTCGGTTTCAGTGCCGCCAAGACCTACGATATCGAGGTTTGGCTACCGGGGCAGGGCAAGTTCCGCGAGATCTCTTCCTGCTCCAACATGGGTGATTTCCAGGCGCGTCGCATGATGGCACGTTGGCGCAATCCGGAAACCGGCAAACCGGAACTGGTACACACGCTGAACGGTTCCGGCCTTGCTGTTGGCCGAACACTGGTCGCTGTACTGGAAAACTACCAGACCGAAAGTGGCTCTGTTCGCGTACCCGAAGTGCTGCAGCCTTACATGGGCGGCATTACCGAACTGTGACTCTGCTACGCGCCATCCTAAAGCCCCGCAACTGCGGGGCTTTTTGTTTCCTGCTCACAATAGACACGGTTTGATCTGACGCAAGCGACCATTCAGGGCTTCCGGTATACTGACGCGCATTGCGATTTGAAGGAGCACCCTGATGAAAACCCGATACGATATTTTGATTGTCGGTGGCGGAATGGTAGGGTCGGCACTGGCCTGCGCCCTGGGTAATTCCGGCCTGTCGGTGGCCGTGCTGGAGCGTCAACTACCTGCCGGCTTCGAGCCTTCCCAGCCCCACGATCTGCGCGTGTCCGCCTTGAGTATTGCCTCCGAACGCTTCCTTCAGAATATCGGCGCCTGGGGTGGAATAAAGGACCGACGCAGCTGCCCCTACCGACGCATGAAAGTGTGGGAGAAAAGCTCAACTGCCGCAGCCACCGAGTTTGATGCCACTGCTATAGGCTACGACCACCTTGGTCATATCGTTGAGAACCGCCTGATCCAGATTGCGCTGCTGGAGCGCCTGAAAGCATTTGACAATATCGATCTGATTTCGCCAGCTCCTACAACGCGGATTGACTATGTTCCCGGTGCAACACTGGTGCAACTGGAGGATGGCCGCGAGTTGGTAGGTCGTTTGGTTGTGGCAGCGGATGGCGGAGACTCAAAGGTACGCCAGGCAGCCGGTATCGGTGTGACCAAGTGGGATTACGAACAGCATGCCTTGGTCGCCGGTGTTACGACCGCCTATGGCCAGGAGGATATCACCTGGCAGCAGTTTACCCCGACCGGGCCGCTGGCCTTCTTGCCGTTGAGTGGACACAACGCTTCACTCGTGTGGTACAACACGCCAAACGAGGTCAAACGCCTTCTGGCCTTGCCTGAAGAACAGTTCCTGCAGCAATTGCATGCTGTATTTCCGAGCGAGTTGGGCCATATCACCGAGATACAGGGGCGCAGCAGTTTCCCGCTGCGACGTCAGCATGCTCAGCAATATTGCCATGAAGGGGTTGTGCTGGTCGGGGACGCTGCCCATATGATTCATCCGCTGGCCGGGCAGGGCGTCAATATTGGTCTGCTGGATGCAGCTGCACTGGCACAAACGCTGCTTGCAGCGCATCAATGTGGCGAATCCATCAGTGATCTCAGTGTGCTTGAGCGTTTCGAGAAACAGCGCCGCCGCCACAACCTGCTGATGATGCAAGTCATGGACGGATTCTATCGCATATTCAGCAATGATATTGGGCCGCTCAAACTGCTTCGGAATGCGGGCTTGGGGCTGGCAGGGCACTTGCCGCCGGCACGTAACCGGGTAATGGAGTTTGCGATGGGGCTCAGAGGAGAGCTACCCGATCTGGCCAGATAGGCGCTCGGTACAGAAACAAAAATGACCGCCCTTGGGCGGTCATTTCATATACAGCGAAGAGGCGGTATCAGGATGCAGCAGAGGCGCTGGCTGCTGAAGCGGCCTTGCGAGCAGCAGGCTTGGCTGCCGGCTTTTCGGCTTCAGTTTTCGGCATGAAGTTGCTGATATCGAACTTGGTCATATCAAACTGGTTCATGTCGAACTTGGGCAGATCGAGTTTGGTCAGGTCGAAGTAGGGCATTTCGCTCAGTGAGCTCAGGCTCTGCTCGAACAGGCTGGATACTTCTTCACGCACTTCATTCAGCGTGGCCAGCTCCTGTTCGGCAACTTCGGTCCACTTCGCCTCCTGCTGCTTAATGAAGCCCATCTGAAGCTCCAGTGCCTGCTTCGGCTCTTTCACTTCAGCCAGTGCCTTAACCTGAGCCAGGCTGGCATTAACGCAATCGGCAAAGTAGCCGGACTGCAGAGCAAAAATTTTCTCAACAGCTTTTTTGTTGATTTCAGCCAGCTCGGTAACGGGCTTCATTTTGTCCTGCATCTCTTTCAACATGTTGTCGTACATAGTCACTTACCTTTAATAACAGTGCAAAGAACCGACTTCAGCGTTTTTGCTGCGGTGCAAAAACTGCATGATAGACATTCAATTCTCACTCTGTCAAACCTGCAGCCAACAAAGTGAATTCTTTTTGATTTGCGTTAATCTGCTGCCAGATCGACGAAATTCAGTATCTTTTAGCAGACAGCAGCAGTGCTGAATACATGCCACGGATGAGTCAATCAAGCGCAGCCAGCAGGTCGGGGATTGTGCAAACGCACAACCCCAACCACCGATTTACTTGCTGCTTTTGGCAGCCATGTCCATCGGCTTCATGAACTTCTGCAGCTCAGCCATGAAGGGAACATCCTTCAGGTCACCGATTTCGGCAACGCTTTTCTCAACCAGACCGGTAAGTTCTTCCTTGGCTTCAACCAGAGCAGCCATCTCTTTCTCGGCCACGTCTGTCAGTTTGGCTTCGATCTCTTTCAGATACTTGACCTGAAGCTCCAGTGCAGCCTTGGGATCGCGCGACTCAGACAGGGTCTTCATCTGGTTCAGACTGGCGTTAACAAATTCAGACACGTAGGCAGACTGCAGAGCAATCAGCTTCTCGGTGGTCTTTTTGTTGATTTCAGCCATATCCATGACCGGCTTCATTTTGTCTTTCATGTTCTCGTACATAGTAAGTCACCTCTTCAATGACGTTTGCAGCATTCGCTGCGTTTTTGTGCATTGCAACAATGAGTTCACTTTAGTGATCCTGAAGCAGAGTGTCAAGCCCGTTTTGTGCATTGCACAATAATATTTTCGATCAGCCAAAATCGCCTGTATAGACTGGGATTGGGAACGAATCGTCTGTTCTTTTCCAGCACTACAGCCATTCCGACAAGCGTCATGCGGCAGCGCAACAAACAGGCCAGTCAGGTTGAACTGCAATGATGATCCGGAATGGTTACAATGAGGTAAATACGACATGAATTCCGACACAAGGCACTCTATGCATACTGAAATCTGTCATCCCGGGTTCCGCTTTCTACAACACAAGGCGATTGAGTCACTCAATATTGAAGTGGCGGAGTATGAGCACATTACAACTGGGGCGCTGCATTATCACATTGCGTCAGAGCATGATGAGAATGTATTTCTGGTTGCGTTCAGAACCATGCCGGAAGACTCTACCGGTGTGGCACACATTCTGGAGCACACCGCACTCTGTGGCAGTGAACGCTATCCGGTTCGCGACCCCTTCTTCATGATGACCCGGCGCTCGCTTAATACGTTCATGAATGCTTTCACCAGCAGTGACTGGACGGCTTATCCCTTTGCCAGCCAGAACCGGAAGGATTTCTTCAATCTGCTGGATGTGTATCTGGATGCCACCTTCTTTTCACGACTTGATCCACTGGATTTTGCTCAGGAAGGACATCGTGTCGAGTTCAGCGAAGCAGCCAACCCTGACTCCTCACTGGTGTACAAGGGGGTGGTATACAACGAGATGAAGGGGGCAATGAGCTCACCGGTTTCCACGCTGTGGCAAACGCTGACACGCTACCTGTTTCCCACCACCACCTATCATTACAACAGCGGTGGTGAGCCGGACTGTATTCCGGATCTCAGTTACGAAGAACTGCTGGAGTTCTACCGTAGTCATTACCATCCCAGCAACGCAGTCTTCATGACCTTTGGCAACCTGCCGGTTGAAGAGCTGCAGCAGCGCTTTGAAGAGCAGGCTCTGTCCCGCTTTGAACGCCGTGATGAGACATTGAACGTAGACAACGAGAAGCGTTATTTCGCCCCTTTGAGAGTTGAAGAGGCGTATGCGCTCGAACAGGACGACCTGACAGCATCTACCCATCATGTTATAGGCTGGCTACTGCCGCGTTCGATTGAGCTTGATCAGCTGATGCAGGCCCACCTGCTCAGTCGGGTGTTGCTGGACAACTCCAGCTCACCATTACGGGCAGCACTTGAGTCGACCGATCTGGGCAGCGCCCCTTCACCGCTGTGTGGACTTGAAGACTCCAACCGCGAGATGAGCTTTATGTGTGGCCTTGAAGGCAGTGAGCCTGAAAAGGCGGCGGCCTTCGAGCAACTGGTGATCGATACGCTTGAAAAGGTTGCAGAAGAGGGCATACCGCAGGAAACGGTTGAGGCCCAGCTTCATCAGCTGGAGCTGAGTCAGCGTGAAATTACCGGTGACGGTTACCCATTTGGTCTGCAACTAATTCTGTCGGCTATGCCGGCGGCCATTCACCGGGGCAACCCGATTGGGGTGCTGGACATTGATCCCGCCCTGGAAAAGCTGCGCGAACAGATCAAGGATCCAGCGTTCATTCCTGGGCTGGTACGCCGCTGGCTGCTGGACAATCCGCACCGTGTGCGCCTGACACTGCGACCGGATGCCGAACTGGCTGCCCGTCGTGATGCAGCTGAAGCGGCACGGTTGGAACAGATCAAGGCAGGCCTGAGCGAAAGCGATAAACAAGATATTATTGATCGTTCTCAGGCGCTTGAAGCACGCCAACAGCAGGTTGATGATGACAGCATTCTGCCCTGTGTCACCCTTGAGGACGTCCCGGCTGAGCTTAACCTGCCGACTGCCACTGAACTGGCCACCGATCCGCTTAAAACGACCTGGTTTGGTGCCGGTACCAACGGTCTGGTTTACCAGCAGGTGATTCTTGACCTGCCTGAACTGAGTGAGCGTGAACAATCCCTTATGCCTCTGTACACCTACTGCCTGACAGAGCTCGGCTGTGGTGATCGCGACTATCGCGCCAATCAGGCCTACCAGAGCCAAGTGACCGGTGGACTGCATGCTTACACAAGCCTGCGAGGCAGCGTCGATGACGAACAACAGGTCAGCGCCTACCTGGTGATGTCCGGCAAGGCCCTTAGCGTTAACAGTGAAAAACTGACCGCGCTGATGGCCGAAACGCTTGCTGATGCGCGTTTTGATGAAACTGCCCGCATCCGTGAAATTGTGGCGCAACAGCGTGCACGCCGTGAGCAGAGCATTACCGGATCAGGCCACAGCCTGGCGATGATGGCCGCAGGGGCCGGTTTCAGCCCGGTAGCCCGACTGTCACACCAGACCCGTGGCCTTGCCGGCGTACGCTTTGTCAAACATCTGGACAAAAGTCTGGCAGAGGAGAATATGCTGACGGCTCTGTCAGCTGAACTGACGGCGCTGCATGAGCGTATTCGGTCGGCGCCTCGTCGCTTCCTGCTGGTCGGTGAAGAGGAGCATCGTGACAGTCTGCGTCAGCAGCTTGAGCAGTTCTGGATAGGTCAGGCTGACAGTCGAGGTAATTTTGTTGCTCTGTCATTGCCCGAAACCCGCTCAGCGGTTCAGCAGCTATGGCTGACCAGTACCCAGGTCAGTTTCTGTGCCAAGGCCTACCCGACAGTACCAACAGGCCACCCGGACGCAGCAGCACTGACCGTGCTGGGTGACTATTTGCGTAACGGCTACCTTCACCGTGCCATCCGAGAGAAGGGTGGGGCCTATGGGGCAGGCGCCGGGCAGGACAATGGCGATGCCATCTTCCGCTTCTTTTCCTATCGCGATCCGCGCATAGAGGGAACGCTGGACGACTTCGATCAGGCGCTGCAGTGGTTGGCCACCTCTGAGGGGGATCCGCAGCGACTACAGGAGGCGATTCTGGGTGTAGTCAGCTCCATGGATAAGCCCGGCTCCCCAGCCGGAGAAGCCAAATCGACCTACCACAGCAGCTTGTTCGGCCGCACGCCAGAGGTGCGTCAGGCCTTCCGCCAGCGGATTCTGTCGGTCACGCTTGATGACCTCAAGCGCGTGGCATCGACCTGGCTCTCGCCCGAAAAGGCGAGCATGGCTGTTGTGACCAGTCACAAGGCTGCAGATTCACTGCCGGCAGAGTGGGAGAGAATCGAAATCTGAACTCCGCTTGCGGCAGCATCAACATGGCTGCCGTAATACTTACGGACAGACACAAAAAACCCGGGCTTGCCCGGGTTTTTTCTTTTTAGATCTCAATGATCACTTCTTGAAGTCATCCAGGATCTTGTTGAAGGTAGTGCTTGGGCACATCACCTTGAACACGGTATCGAGATTTGCGTGGTAGTAACCATCCAGCTCGGCAGGCTTGCCCTGTACCGCATTCAGCTCGTCCACGATGGTCTGCTCGTTCTGAGTCAGCGCATCAGCCAGCGGCTTGAATTCGGCTGCAAGATCAGCATCCTCCGCCTGAGCAGCCACTTCCTGTGCCCAGTACAGGGCCAGGTAGAAATGGCTGCCACGGTTATCCAGTTCGCCGGCCTTGCGTGAAGGTGACTTACCGTTTTCCAGCAGACGCTCGGTTGCTTTATCGAGTGCGGTTGCCAGTACCTTCGCACGGACATTGCCTTTCTTGATGCCCAGCTCTTCCAGAGAAACGCCCAGTGCCAGGAACTCACCCAGTGAATCCCAACGCAGGTGGTTTTCCTGCATGACCTGCTGAACATGTTTCGGTGCAGAACCGCCGGCACCGGTTTCGTACATGCCGCCGCCAGCCAGCATCGGCACGATGGACAGCATCTTCGCAGATGTACCCAGTTCCATGATCGGGAACAGGTCGGTCAGGTAGTCACGCAGAACGTTACCGGTCACAGAGATAGTGTCCAGGCCGCGAATCAGACGTTCCATGGAAACACGGATCGCTTCGTTGTAGGACATGATGGAGATGTCGAGACCTTCTGTATCGTGCTCTTTCAGGTACTCTTTGACTTTTTTGGTCAGCTCCAGATCGTGCGCACGTTCCTGGTCCAGCCAGAAGATGGCCGGAGTATCGGACTGACGTGAACGGTTGACCGCCAGCTTGACCCAGTCACGGATCGCCGCGTCCTTGGTCTGGCAGGCGCGCCAGATGTCGCCTTTTTCCACTGCGTGCTGCATCAGGACAGTGCCGTCAGCCTTCACGACGCGCATGGTACCATCAGCCTGGATCTCAAAAGTCTTGTCGTGAGAGCCGTACTCTTCGGCTTTCATCGCCATCAATCCCACGTTCGGTACGCTGCCCATGGTAGTGGGATCGAACGCGCCGTTAGTTTTACAGAAGTTGATCATTTCCTGGTAGATGCGCGCATAGGTAGACTCAGGCATAACAGCCTTGGTGTCTTTCTGCTTGCCATCGCGGCCCCACATCTGGCCGGAGTTGCGGATCATGGCCGGCATGGACGCATCAACGATTACGTCACTTGGGATGTGCAGGTTGGTGATACCTTTAACGGAATCAACCATCGCCATTTCCGGGCGGTGTTCGTAGCAGGCATGGATCGCTTCTTCGATTTCGTCCTGAGTGGACTGTGGCAGAGACTTGATCTTCTCGTAGACGCTGCTCATGCCGTTGTTCGGGTTAACACCCAGTTGCTCGAACAGCTCACCATACTTGTCGAATACTTCACGGTAGAACACACGTACCGCATGGCCGAACACGATCGGGTGAGATACCTTCATCATGGTCGCTTTGACGTGCAGGGACCACATGACACCTGCTTCTTTACAGTCCTGAAGTGTGTCTTCGAAGAAAGCGTCCAGCGCCTTGGCACTCATGAACATGCTGTCCAGAACTTCGCCTTTTTCCAGGCTGAGCTCTTTTTTCAGGACCGGCTGACCGCCATTGGGAACAAACTCGATGCGTACATCGGTTGCCTCAGGCATGGTGACCGACTGTTCGCTGGAGAAGAAGTCACCGCCACGCATGTAATCCGCGTGGGAGCGTGAAGACTTGCTCCATTTGCCCATTGAATGCGGGTGCTTGCGAGCGAAAGCCTTGACCGCAGCCGGCGCACGACGGTCAGAGTTGCCCTGACGCAGAACCGGGTTTACAGCGCTGCCGAGAATGCCGGCGTAACGGGACTTGGCTTCTTTTTCTTCGTCGGTCTGCGCGTTCTCAATGTACTCAGGCACGTCGTAGCCCTGCTCCTGCAGCTCTTTGATGGCGGCACGCAGCTGGGGAACGGAAGCACTGATATTCGGCAGTTTGATGATGTTGGCATCAGGGTCTTTGGCCAGATCGCCGAGGAAAGCGAGACCATCTTCGACGCGCTGCTCTTCGGTGAGGCGCTCGGGGAAGGCAGCAAGAATACGGGCAGCCAGGGAGATATCGCTCAGATCAACTTCAATATCGGCAGAAGAAGCGAAGGTGCGAATAATCGGCAGCAGCGAAGCGGTCGCCAGTGCCGGAGCTTCATCAGTTAGGGTATAGATGATTTTTGATTTTGTAGGCATGTTTTTCCCCGAAATGATTTATGGCTGGATTGCCAAGGGCTCGTTCGGGCGATGGATAATCACCCTGCGCTGTATGAATGAGCCTGGCGCTTGTAAATCGGCTACAAATTATAAAGGCTGAAGGGGCTTTTTGATACCCGGGCACTATCGACTTAGGGCTAAAGAATGGGCCTGAGATGATAAAAAGGCGTGATTGAATGTAGCAAACCAACAACCTGACAGGCCCGGCCGGAAAGCCTGTCAGGTTAGTGCGAAACGAGGGGTCAGCTCTGTTCCGGCTCATAGCCCAGATTGGGTGCCAGCCAACGTTCGGCCTCATCCATGCTCATCCCCTTGCGCTTGGCATAACTTTCGACCTGGTCTTCACCAATTTTGGCAACGCCGAAGTATCGCGCATCAGGATGGCTGAAATACCAGCCGCTGACCGCTGCGGTCGGCAGCATGGCAAAACTGTCGGTCAACGTCATGCCTGCGTTATGCTCCACATCCAGCAGCTCCCACAGCAGAGCCTTTTCAGTATGGTCGGGGCAGGCCGGGTAGCCCGGAGCAGGGCGAATACCCTGATACTGCTCACGAATCAGTGCATCATTGTCGAGGTTTTCATCGGCGGCATAGCCCCAAAACTCGGTGCGAACACGCTTGTGCATGCACTCGGCAAAAGCTTCAGCCAAGCGGTCAGCAAGGGCCTTGACCATGATGCTGTTATAGTCATCGTGATCAGCTTCAAACTCGGCGATCATTTTATCGATACCGATGCCAGCCGTGACCGCAAATGCGCCGATGTAGTCGTCAACACCCGAGTCATGGGGAGCAACATAGTCACCCAAACAATGGTTGTAGCGTCCCTCTACTTTTTGCGTCTGCTGACGAAGGTGGTGCACGCGCATGCGAACCTGGTCCCGCGTATCATCGGTATAGATTTCGATGTCATCCGCGTTGCGGCTGTTGGCGGGGAACAGGCCGATAACGCCACGGGCGCGCAGCTTTTTGTTGTCGATGATATCGCGCAGCATCCGTTTGGCATCTTCATACAGCTTGCGTGCTTCTTCACCGACAATTTCATCATCCAGAATGCGCGGGAAACGCCCGGCCAGCTCCCATGATTGGAAGAAGGGCGTCCAGTCAATGTAATGGCTCAACTCCTCCAGGTCATAGTCCTCGAACACATGAATACCTGGTTTGGCTGGCGCGACGGGGGTGTAATCACTCCAGTCGATCGGCTGACGGTTGGCACGGGCGGCTTCCAGTGTTACTCGGCGCTGATCATTCTGGCGCGCTGCGTGACGTTCGCGTACTGCCTGATATTCATCCTGTATCTCTTTGATGAAATTAATTCTTTTTGTCTCTGACAGCAGCGATGAAGCAACACCAACAGAGCGCGAAGCGTTGGTAACATGCACGACCTGATTGTTCTTGTAGTTGGGTTCAATCTTCACCGCCGTATGCGCCTTGGAGGTAGTGGCACCGCCAATCATCAACGGAATGGTAAAGCCCTGGCGCTGCATCTCTTTTGCCACATGTACCATTTCGTCCAGAGACGGGGTGATCAAACCGGAGAGGCCAATAATATCGGCGTTGTGTTCACGGGCGGCCTGCAGAATCTTTTCCGAAGGTACCATTACACCCAAGTCAACGATTTCGAAGTTATTGCACTGCAGAACGACACCAACGATATTCTTGCCTATGTCATGAACGTCACCTTTCACGGTGGCCATGATCACCTTGCCGGCGGAGCTGCTGGCATTGTCAGCCTTTTCCTCTTCTATGAAAGGCATAAGGTAGGCAACAGCCTTTTTCATCACGCGAGCGGACTTGACCACCTGGGGCAGGAACATTTTGCCGGCACCGAAAAGGTCGCCCACGATGCCCATGCCATCCATCAGCGGACCTTCAATTACCTGCAGCGGGCGCTCATAGAGGTGGCGACACTCTTCCACATCCTCTTCGACATAGTCAGCAATACCTTTGACCAGTGCGTGGGCAAGCCGTTTGTTGACCTCCCAGCTGCGCCACTCAAGATCCTGTTTGACCGATGATTCGGAGGCGCCGCCCCGGTATTTCTCCGCCAGCTCAAGCATCCGCTCGGTGCCGTCTGCGCGTCGGTTCAGAACGATGTCTTCAACATGCTCGCGCAGATCTTCCGGCAGGTCATCATAGATCGCCAGCTGGCCGGCATTAACGATACCCATATCCATGCCGTTTTTAATGGCGTGGTACAGGAAGACACAGTGAATCGCTTCACGCACCTTGTCGTTGCCGCGAAATGAGAAGGAAACGTTGGACACACCACCGGACACCTTGGCGTAGGGCAGGTGCTGCTTGATCCAGCCAGTCGCATTGATGAAATCGTTGGCGTAGTTGTCGTGTTCTTCGATCCCGGTGGCAATGGCGAAGATATTGGGGTCAAAGATGATGTCTTCCGGCGGGAACCCCACCTTGTCCACCAGCACACGGTAGGAACGCTCACAGATTTCGATTTTGCGTTTGTAGGTATCAGCCTGCCCGGACTCATCAAACGCCATGACCACTACAGCGGCACCGTACTGACGAATCTTGCGCGCCTGTGCGATGAAGTTCTCTTCGCCTTCCTTGAGGCTGATCGAGTTGACCACACCCTTGCCCTGAATGCGCTTGAGCCCTTCCTCCATAACATGCCACTTGGAGGAGTCGAGCATGATCGGCACCCGTGAGATGTCAGGCTCAGAGGCGATCAGGTTCAGGAAGCGGTTCATCGCGGCTTCGGCATCCAGCATCCCTTCATCCATGTTGATGTCGATGATCTGGGCACCGTTTTCCACCTGCTGGCGGGCCACTTCAAGTGCTGTTTCGTAGTCACCCTCCTTAATCAGGCGACGGAACTTGGCCGAGCCGGTGACATTGGTGCGCTCACCCACATTGATGAACAGGGTATCGGCACCAATATTCATCGGCTCCAGACCGGACAGGCGACACTCGACAGCCAGTTCAGGAATTTTCCGTGGCGCCTGATCCAGCAGTGCTTCGCGAATGACGCGGATATGTTCCGGCGTAGTACCGCAGCAGCCACCAACGATATTCACAAAACCGGATTGTGCCCACTCGCGGATTTCGTCTGCCATCTGTTCGGGCGTTTCGTCATACTCGCCGAATGCATTGGGCAGGCCTGCATTGGGGTGCACGGATACGAAGGTGTCGGCTACCCGAGACAGCTCTTCCACATACTGGCGCAGCTCTTTCGGCCCCAAAGCGCAGTTGAGCCCAATACTGATCGGGCGGGCGTGACGTACCGAGTTCCAGAAGGCTTCGGTGGTCTGGCCGGAAAGCGTACGCCCGGAGGCATCGGTGATGGTGCCGGAAATCATCACCGGCAGGCGAATATCATGCTGCTCAAAGTAGTGCTCAATGGCATAGATCGCCGCTTTAGCGTTTAGGGTGTCAAAAATGGTTTCGATCAGAATGATGTCGATGCCACCTTCAAGCAAACCGTCGATGGACTCGGTGTAGGCCTCTACCAGCTCATCAAAGGTCACATTGCGATAACCTGGATCGTTTACATCCGGTGAAATGGTCGCTGTACGGTTAGTCGGACCCAGCACCCCGGCTACATAGCGAGGGCGATCAGGGGTTTGGGCTGTTATCCTGTCAGCCGCCTCGCGTGCCAGGCGGGCAGCAGCCACGTTGATTTCGCGGGTCAGCACCTCCATCTCGTAGTCCGCCATGGCGATGCGGGTAGCGTTGAAGGTGTTGGTTTCGATAATGTCCGCGCCCGCCTCAAGGTAGGCGATATGAATGTCGCGAATGAAATCCGGCTGAGTCAGTACCAGAAGGTCGTTGTTGCCCTTGACGTCCAGGTGCCAATCGGCAAAGCGTTCGCCACGGTAATCCGCCTCAGACAGCTTGCGCTCCTGGATCATGGTGCCCATGCCGCCATCAAGCATCAGGATACGCTGGTTCAGTGACTGGCTGAGCTGTGTGTGCAGATTTTTGTTGTTCACGTGTACATCCATTGCAATAACCTTTGAGAGAGCGCCATTGTAGTCCAAACAGAGGGCGCTTTGCCTGAGGGCTTGTCATACAGTATTGAAAATATTTTGAGATTGCTGCGTTGCATAAATTTTCCTGAACGCGCACTTATAATTTGAAACAAACGTGCTAGAATGCACCCGCTTTTTCAGATCGCTGTTTCTCAGGACCAATTCGACGTCCATCCCCTCCATGGCACCCTCAGACTTCCAGCCGGAACCTGTGGGATCATTTTGCCTATTCAGTGAAGGGGTTAGCCGCGGACGGACGTCCGGTATCACAGATACCAGAGAGCGGTGTTAATGAGTACCGGCAAGCCGGTCATACAGAGAGAAGACGCAGGTTTTCAGTATGCTGCAGACATTCTTGAAAGCGAAACTGCACCGGGTAACTGTTACCCATGCAGAGCTTCATTATGAAGGTTCATGTGCCATCGATGGTGAACTGCTGGAAAAATCCGGCATTCGTGAATATGAAATGATCCATATTTACAACATCAACAACGGCGAACGCTTCACCACATATGCCATCAGGGCTGAAAATGGCAGTGGCGTCATTTCTGTCAACGGAGCGGCCGCGCACAAGGCTCAGAAAGGCGATCTGCTGATTGTCTGTTCCTACGTCCAATTGGACGAACAGGAAGCGGAAGGCTACCAGCCAACTCTGTGCTACTTCGAGAATGCCAAGTCGGATAACGGCGTCGGCATTACCGATGATGAACTGCGCGCTCGAAACCAGCTGACTGGCATGAAGTCAGCCATCCCGGTCCAGACCAGCGACATGTAACGCAAAACTGGATTGAAGAACCCGCCCGGCACCCGCCGTGCGGGTTTTTTTAGTGTCTTTCATTGCTGATAGGTATTTACCCCTATTTGGTGACACCATGTCGACACTTTGAGACTATTCGTTTCATATGTGATCAGCATCAATTTTACCGAAGCCTGCAGCATGGCTCGCTTTACGGCCCCACGGCCTTTATTGAAGTAGCTGTTTACGCCTTTTGTCTTAGTTTACTCGGCAAGAACTTTCGCTAAAGTGTCGCCACCTGTCTCAGGGACTGTCAACAATACAACTATAAACCTCCTGAGCTATTCACCAACCCGAGAGTTAGAGGCCGCTGCGATGTCTTACCATGCAGAGTACACCAAGTCTGTTGAAACCCCAGAAGCTTTCTGGGCCGAAAAGGCGGCAGACCTGCCCTGGTTCAAACAGCCCCAAACCATCCTGTCCAAGGATGAAAACGGCATTGACCGCTGGTTTGCGGATGGCGAAATGAACACTGCCTATATGGCACTGGATCATCATGTCGAAAATGGCCGTGGTGACCAATTGGCTGTCATCTATGATTCACCGGTCAGCAATACCAAGCGCCAGCTGACCTATCGCGAAATGCGTGATCAGGTGGCACTATTCGCCGGGGTGCTCAAGGCGCAGGGCGTGGAGAAGGGCGATCGCGTTGTAATCTATATGCCAATGGTGCCAGAAGCCCTGATCGCCATGTATGCGGTTGCACGACTGGGGGCAATTCACTCCGTGGTATTCGGTGGCTTTGCTCCTCACGAGCTTGCAGTTCGCATAGATGATGCTGAGCCTAAGGTGGTAGTAACAGCTTCCTGTGGTCTTGAAGTCTCGAAAATCATCGAATACAAGCCAATGTTGGACGAGGCGATCGAGCAATCTGCTCACAAGCCTGAAAAGTGCATCATACTGCAGCGTCCGCAGGCAAAAGCCAGCCTGATTGCCGGTCGCGATCTGGACTGGGAAGAGGCGATCGCGGCTGCCGAGCCGGCCGATTGCGTGCCGGTAAAAGGGACCGACCCGCTTTACATCCTTTATACCTCAGGCACAACAGGCAAGCCCAAGGGCGTAGTGCGTGACAATGGTGGTCACGCTACCGCGCTGAAATACTCCATGAAGGCGATTTACAACATCGACGCCGGCGATACATTTTTGGCCGCGTCCGATGTCGGCTGGGTTGTAGGACACTCCTACATTGTCTACGCACCACTACTGGCGGGTGCAACCACTATTGTTTACGAAGGCAAGCCCGTACGCACACCGGATGCCGGTGCATTCTGGCGCCTTTGTGAAGAGTACAAGATCAAGGCTCTGTTTGCTGCGCCGACAGCGTTCCGCGCCATCAAGAAAGAAGATCCGGACGCCAAAGAGATCAGCAAGTACGACCTGTCCAGTCTTGAGATCATCTTCATGGCAGGTGAGCGCCTTGATCCACCAACCTACCACTGGACCATTGAAAAAACTGGCAAACCGGTCATCGATCACTGGTGGCAGACCGAAACCGGCTGGGCCATTTGCGGCAACCTGATGGGCATCGAGCAAAAAGAGCCCAAGCCGGGTTCTGCCACCTTGCCGGTGCCAGGCTTCAATGTGCAGATTCTGGACTCAGAAGGTAATCAGATGCCGGCAGGCGAGCAGGGCTCAATTGCCATCAAGCTGCCACTGCCACCGAGCTGCCTGCCGACCATTTGGGGCAATCATGAGCGCTTCCGAGCCGGCTACCTGTCTGACTTCCCGGGCTATTACACATCTGGTGATGGCGGCTATAAGGATGAAGACGGCTATGTGTTCATCATGGGTCGCACTGATGACGTCATTAACGTAGCAGGCCATCGCTTGTCTACCGGTGAAATGGAAGAGATCGTTGCGGATCACCCTGCAGTTGCCGAATGCGCCGTCATCGGTATCAATGACGCACTTAAAGGACAGGCCCCTATTGGTCTCGTCTTACTCAAGGATGGCGTCGATGTGGACGAAGCTGCTCTTGAAAGGGAGTTGGTCGCAATGGTACGCAAGGAGATCGGCCCGATCGCCTGCTTCAACCGTGCCATCGTGGTACAACGCCTGCCCAAAACTCGTTCCGGCAAGATCCTGCGCAAGCTGCTGCGCCAGATCGCGGATGGTCAGGAATACACTGTACCGTCTACCATCGATGACCCGGCCAGCCTGTCTGAAATTGAAGGCATCATGGACAGCCACGGGCTGGTTCAGCACAGCTGAGCAGCTTGAGTGACCTAACAAGGGCAGCCACAAGGCTGCCTTTTCTGTTTTGATTACTCAATAAGTCCTCATACGGTCGTAACTTACGTTCCATCTGGTAAACTGTCTGTTTAAAGATACCCCTCAAGGCCCCTGCGTCCGTTATGCGAACCATCTCTTTTCGCGCACTTCTGATCACCTCCAGCCTCTTATTGCTGCTGATCTTCTTTGGCATGACAGTTTACAGTCTGAATGAACGCCAGAATCTATTTCAGCAACAACTGGATCGCAAGGCTGACTCGCTGCAACAAAGTTTTGAACTGATGCTGCATGAGCAGGAAAACAAAATGATGTTGCTGGCCTCCATGGTAGCGGCCGACCCGGCAGTTCAGGAACTGTTCTACCATGGATCTCGCATGGTACTGATAGAAGGTGGAGGCAAGGGCGGCGTAGAAGCGGCACGCTTGCGACAGGCCCTGTTTGATCGAGTAGCCCCTGCGTGGCAACAGATGCAGGAGCAATATGCACTACGCCAGCTGCACTTCCACCTGCCACCTGCAAAATCCTATCTGCGCGTCCATGCCCCAGATCATTTTGGCGACGACCTTTCATCCATCCGTCCCATCATTGTAAACACCAATCACACAGGTGAGCCCCAGACTGGCTTTGAAATTGGACGCGTCTACTCTGGTATTCGTGGTGTCACGCCTGTGTGGTACACCCGCCAGGATGGAACGCGGGTGCAGGTCGGAGCACTCGAGGCAGGCGCTTCGGTTGACAGTGTATTGAGCCGGCTGGCACCCATGCTGGATTCCGAGCTGACCCTGTTGCTAAATCGAAAGGATGTTGAGCGGGCTGTCTGGGACGAGTTCAAGCCAAAACCTGTATCAGCTTGCGATTGTTACATAGAAGCCACAACCTCAGATCGCTTCACCCAATGGATGCAGCACTCAGAGCTTTCATTTGATGAGCTGAGTCGGCAGGGCGGTGTTGAGATATTGAACTGGGAAGGCCGTATATACAGTCTGGCACGCTTCCCACTACAGGATTACAGCAGTCAAACAGAGAGATCAGCCCTGCCACCCCCTGGTATTATCATCAGCTGGCAGGATATAACCGAACTCTGGCATGAAGAGCAGCGCGCTCAGCAACTTCTGATCCTGATTACAGCAGGGGCCTATATGCTGACCCAGCTGCTGCTTTTGCTTTTGCTGCGCCGGCTGAGAGAAATGATGCAACAGCGCGTGAATGCTGCCGCCGCGGAGGCGGAGCAGGCACAGCTGCAACTCACCAGCCTGCTGAGCGATTCTCCTGTCGTTACCTACAGCCTTCGCATTCCCGGCACTTCACTTGACTACATATCACCCAACTGCACACATCTGCTTGGCTATCATCCAGAGCATATTATTGGGGACGACCACTGGTGGAGTGAGCATATTCATCCACACGATCGTGAGTATGTTCGCCAGACGCTGGATTGGACGCAATGGCCGACAAAGGGCATTCGCAGGCGTTATCGACTGCAGCACAATAACGGCCAGTGGCGCTGGATAGAAGACCGGTGCCGTGCATCCCGCTCTGCAGATGGTGTGCAGATGCTGAATGGGGTATTGCTTGATATTACAGCGCAGCACCGCGCTGAAGAAGCCCTTAAAGAAAGTGAACGCAGCTTGAGAAGGGCGCAACGAATAGGCGCTGTAGGCAGCTGGGAGTATCACTTTGCTGATCAGTCTCTTACCTGGTCGGAAGAAACCTACCGCATTTTTTCGGTTACACCGGAGCAAACACCAGACTATGCTCTGTTTATCAGCCGAGTCCACCCGGACGACCGCGAGCTCGTCGACAGCACTTGGCACAATGCCATACAAGGCGGTCGTTACGATCTTGAGCACCGCGTTGTTGCTGGAGGAGAGGTCCGCTGGGTACGTGAAATGGCTGATTTCGAGCACGATGAAACCGGAGTTTTACGGGCCACCGGAATGGTGCAGGACATTACAAGCCAGAAACTGCGTGAGCAGGAACTGCATCGACTGGCGACAAGTGATGCGCTGACCGGGCTTGCCAATCGGCGCTATTTCATGGAACGCCTGGAGCAGGAGAGGGCAAGGGCCGTCAGATTCAATACGCGCTGCGGCCTGATGATGATAGATCTGGACCACTTTAAGCAGGTCAATGACCAGTTTGGCCACGCGACCGGTGACCGCGTACTGAAAGCCTTCGCAGATACGGCTGCTGCCCAAATGCGCCAGATCGATATTATTGGCCGTATCGGAGGTGAGGAGTTTGCCGTCCTCCTGCCAGGTACAGACATGGAGGGCGCCAAGATTTTAGCTGAGAGACTGAGGCTGGCCATAGCCGCAATCAGTTTTGCAGACATTTACTCATTGCACGTTACTACCAGTATCGGTGTAACCGTCATCACTAAAACGGATCATGAAGTGGATGCGCCACTCGGCCGGGCTGACAAGGCCGTATATACAGCAAAGCATAATGGTCGCGACCGAATAGAGATTGCCGAATGATTTGTATTTTTAATACTTAATACGTAATTAGTACTGCAATAGCATGGAGCAGCGATGGCTGATCTGTGACATATATCCTTATCAATATTGCGGTATATTGAGCAGGTTCAGACACTAAGGCCCATAACATGAAGCATCTCCTTAGCCTGCTTGCTGTAGCTATACTGCTGCTCGTCCTGATATTGTTGGTCATATGGCCGCTCGACCAAGACACCACCGTTCAACAGAGGCAAGCAGAAAACAGCCTTGGCAGCCAAGTATTGCGCTTTGGCTATAACATTCCCGAACGCAGTGCGCTCCATCTGGCAGCCATGCGCTTCAAGGAAGAGGTCGAACGCAGGACAGAAGGGCGTATTGAAATCCAGCTCTTCCCCAACCAGGCCCTCGGAAATGACCACCAGATGCTGGAAATGGCCCGACGCGGCGAGCTTGACCTCCTACTGATTCCCTCCGCCAAGCTCAGCGTGGCACTGCCTGAGATGCAATACGCCGACATGCCCTTCCTCCTGCCTACGCGAGAAGACATGTATGCAATGCTGGACGGTGAACCAGGCAGGCTGCTTTTGGAAAAAATGAACAAAATCAAAATGGTTGGCGTTACTTTTTGGGGTAATGGATTCAAACATTTCACCGCTAACCGGCCGTTGAAGAAACCTTCAGATTTTGCGGGCCTCAACATCAGAATCATGAAAAGCCGCCTGCTGCGTGATCAATTCAACCTCATGGGCGCGGAAGCGGTACCGATAGACTTTCACGAAACGCGCCAGGCACTTCTTGACGGCGTAGTGGATGGTCAGGAAAACCCTCTGGTGGCGATTCACAGTATGGGCATACACGAAGCACAAACCGATCTAACCCTGAGCGAGCACGCGTATCTGGCCTATATATTTGCCATCAGCGGAAAACGCTTTAACCAACTACCGGGACACCTGCAAACCCTTCTGATTGAAACGGCACGCGCAATCACACCCTGGCAACGCGCCGAAACTGAACGACAGGAAAGCGAATTTCTGGCCGAAATTGCAGCCACAGGCGTTCACATTCATCGACTGAGCGAGTCGGAGCGAATACAGTTTCAGCGCGCTGTACAACCACTTGCTGATCGCTTTGAAACCACCATCGGCGCCGACATCCTTGCATACACTATCGAATACGCCACATTGCAGCACCCACAGAAGAACCGCTGGCTTATCGGCGTAGACACTGACCTGAGCACCGTGTCGCCTAAGCTTGGCTTGGAAATCAAGCGTGGTGCAGAGTTGGCCGTCGAGCGGTTTCGCAGGGCAGATCCAACTCTGATCCCGGATATTCGAGTAATAACCCGCGACAATCGCAACCTTATCGGACGCTCAAACCGAACACTGGATGACTTTGCTCGCCAACCATCCATGATCGGGATTATTGCGGGAGTAGGGCCACTCTCTTTCCAGGCCCAACATATGATCACAGAAGCATCGCCGCCCATACTCAATCCATGGATGAGCCACACCGAGCTATTTTCAGCCGACAGTCGCTTGATCAACCTTGCACCATCATCATTCCAGATAGCCAAACAGCTGGGACAAGAGCTAAGCCAGCGAAACATCAGCACAGTACAGCTGCTGACAGAAGCAACAGCTCTGAGTGAAGATCTTGCTGCCGCAATAGAAACCGAGGCAATCAAAACAGGCCTTGAGGTCCACTCAAAGATCAAGCTTGACCCTACAAAGCCATTAGCCCAACAGCTTAAAATCCAACAAAATACAGCAACAGACGCTATTATTCTGGTACTACACAGCCAGTTGCTTGAACAGAGCCTGGAATGGTACGAAGATCAGCCTGATACACCACTGCTGATCTCAGCAGTAGACTGGACAGTTTCGGCAAACGCCCCCAATCTGCTCAGCCTTCAGAGCTGGCACCATGGAAATACAATAGACGATATCATAGCGGCATATACTGACCGTTACGGCAACGAACCAGCGTCAGTTTCAACGCTTTTGCAGTCACATGACGCAACCTGGATATTGCTATTCGCGGCAACACGGTGTGAGGCCGGACTGAGCGACAATATCAAGCAGGCACTTAACGCTGCAGTACCATGCGAACGAGTGGCATCGGATTTTTCAACGACAGCTCCTGACCAGCCGGGGCAATTCAGGCTTCACCTGGCGCCAGCCTATCGGCAAACCGGTAGCAAAAGGGGGACACCATGAAGTTATTGACCTCTGACCAGCCACCCAAGCATTACCGCAGCCTTCAGCGCAAACTGACACTGACAATATGCGGCTTTGTGGCGCTGGTTATGCTCATCGTTACTTTCACGGTTGCCTACATTTTACGCAATGAGCTATATCAGCAGGCATACAAAGGGCTAGGGGAAAGCGCTCACTCGTCATTGATCCAGCTGGAAAACCGTATTGCCTATCTAGTTGAGGGTACCGCAAGACTGGCGGAAAACCCTTTCATGGTGAATGGGTTAATTGACAGTCAGGCTCGCACCACCGATTTACCGCCATTGTTGGCAAACTTCTCTTCAGGGACGTCCATGCGCTCGGCAGCCCTGCTGGATTTTGATGGACAGCCGGTATATCAGGATGAACACTGGCTGCCTGAGTTTAACCAGTCAACAGAATTGAGAGCCGCTCTCTCGATGGGGGAAATTGCGCTCTATAACGACTCTGCCAACCGACAAATGACCGTCATTGCGCCAATCAAGTTCTACGACACAACTCAGGGTGCACTGCTGGCAGCCTTCGACCTGCGTGAACTGGTCGCACGTCATGCCTTTCGTGAAAACGAAGGATTCCTGAGGCTCTATACAGAAAACACTTCAGTGTTAACCCTGGGCCATGATGAAAACATCAATTACATCAGCAGTCGACAGCGACCGACCGTGGACACACCACTACTTCAGCAACTTGATTTAAGCCTTGAAACCGGCATTCCTGAATCCCAATTCGAGTCAGTCATCACAACGACTGTAACTCGCTTCGTCGGCATTGGCATCATTCTGACCTTGATAGCCGCCATACTGGCAGCATGGATTGGGCAGGGGATAGCCTCACCCATAATCGAACTGTATCGCAGAGTGAAGGATACTCGCCGCACATCCTGCGCTCCTCTTGGGACCCATGATGAACTTGAAGCTCTTGCGGAAGCCTTTGATGAACGCACGCGCGCATTGGAATTGGCACAACTGGGGTTGCAGGAGCAACGCGACCGGTTTGAGTATGAGGCCAACCACGATTCGTTGACTGGATTGCCTAATCGTTTCAATTTCAATCAGCAGCTGGAACTTGCCATTAGCCAAGCGGTACACGACAGTCTCAACTTCACTCTGGCGTATATTGATCTGGACCGCTTCAAGCTGATCAATGACAGCCTTGGACACCCTGTCGGGGATAAGGTACTGATCACCGTGGCTGACCGCCTTAAAGCTTTGCTTGGAAAGGGGGATCGTCTTTTCCGGCACGGCGGTGACGAATTTTTCCTGCTGCTGGCTGCCAGTGCCGATACCCGACATGAAGACGAACTTCTGCCACGCGTTGTGGCCGCCCTGTCAGATCCCGTCATCAAACATGGACATCATCTGGACGTTAGGGCCAGCATCGGAGTCACGCGATGCCCACAGGATGGCAATACCGCTCAAGCACTGACACGCAACAGCGATCTCGCCATGTACCTGGCCAAGAAGATGGGCGGCGGACAGTATCAGCACTTTCATACCAGCCTCAGTGATCAAGCACTGCAACGTATGGAAGTTGAAGCAGGGTTGAAACAGGCACTGCAAAAAGGGGAGCTGCGGGTATATTTCCAACCCCAGGTCGATATGCGCAATGGCCACATGACGGGCACCGAAGCACTGGTACGTTGGCAGCACCCGGATAAGGGACTCCTGATGCCAGGCGCATTCATTCCGATTGCCGAGGAAACCCGGCTGATTATTGATCTGGGCAACGAGGTCATGCGACAAGCCTGTCAGCAACAGGTCGAGTGGTATCGTGCTGGCTTCAACCCGGGAAGGGTCTCCGTAAACCTTGCGGGGGCACAGATTCACGAAGCTGACTTGGTTGAATCCGTTCAAAGCGTGCTGCATCAGACTGGTTGTAAACCACAATGGCTTGAACTGGAGGTAACCGAGGGCTTTATTATGCAGGACACAGCCAGGACCGTGCCAACCCTAAAGCAGCTTAAGGAAATGGGAATACTGTTGTCGATCGATGATTTTGGCACCGGATACTCATCACTGACCTACCTCAAACGGCTGCCGGTATGCCGGCTGAAAATCGACCAATCGTTTGTCCGAAACTCAGTAATGGATCCCAACGATCTTGCCATTATCGAAGCCATCATTGCATTGGCAAATAAACTGGACCTGGAGCTTATCGCAGAAGGAGTTGAAACCGAAGAACAGAAGAAATTGCTTCTACAGGCTGGATGCCCGCATGCACAGGGCTATTTATATGGCAAACCCATGCCGGCACTGGAGCTGATGGAGATGCTCCGTGAGAACCAGGCCGGCACGGCATAATAGATATTAAGAGCTTCGGTGAAGAACCCAGCGAGCGGCGAATGTACCCACCACAAACGCCATCACGACTGTCAGAATATCGCTGTCAGCAAAACTCAATGATGTAATCATCGGTCCGGGACAGTACCCTGCAAGCCCCCAGCCCACACCAAACACAACACCGCCAATAACAAGACGTTTATCAATCTCAGCCTTGGTTGGAAGCCTGAAAAATTCAGCCAGAAGCGGGCGCTTTTGTTTCAAAATCAGTGGCGTCAGCAGCGCATTAACCAGCAAACCGCCAGCCATTACGAATGCCAGAGACGGATCCCAGCTGCCCAACAGATCAAGAAAGTTTGTAACCTTGGTAGGATCAATCATCTGTGACAAGCCAAGACCAAAGCCGAATAGCGCACCAGCAGCAAGTGCGGCCAGCAGTTGTTTCATGGACTGACTCATGCTGCACCTCCCATAAGGTGACGCACAACATACACGGTTACTATCGCACTGCCCATAAAACAAAAAGTAGCCACCAGCGAACGCGGACTGCGGCGCGCAAGGCCACAAATACCATGACCGCTGGTACAGCCCGTACCGACCTGTGTACCAATACCCACAAGCAGGCCCGCAATAATCAGCACCGACTTGTCAGCAACCGCTACGATATGCTGCACACCAGCACCCAGCCCCGACCACTGATAGAGGAAGCCCCCCAGAATCAACCCAAGAATGAACACGACACGCCAGCCAATATCATCACGGGACTCGGGATAGATAATACCGCCGGCAATTCCGGAAATGCCGGCCACCCGACCTTTTGCAAGCAGCAGAAACGCAGCCGAGAGGCCGATTAAGGCCCCGCCGATCAGTGCAGGGACCGGGGTAAAGTTTATGATTGTCATGGATAGAAGATGCCTTGAAAATTGATATTTAAATTAGATTAGTCTTATATAAAAAGATTATCCCTGAACTAGCAAAAAGTGCAAGCGGAGTAGAGCAGGCCCAGACCACTGCGGCATGACTTCAGATTGGCGTCTACACTTTTATAGTCCAGTGACACATAATTAATGGGGAAGCAGACATGCTGCTGGCAGAAAAACGCTGCATACCTTGCCATGGTGAAGCATCAGCGCTCACACGCAAGGATGCCGAAAATTACCTTAAGCAAGTACAAGGCTGGTCACTTTCAGACAACGCGAGTCGCATCCACCGGGAGTTCATTTTCCCCGACTTCAAAACCGCCCTGACTTTTGCTGATCATGTTGGAGAGCTGGCAGAGGAGGTGGGGCACCATCCTGAAATATGCTTCGGCTGGGGCTATACCAAAGTAGAGATATGGACACACAAAATTGGCGGTTTACATGAAAATGACTTCATTCTGGCAGCACGGATAGACGCTATTGAAGAGGCTTGACTCTCAGCTGCATTAGATTTCTGAATCATACAAATCAATTAATTAAATTAAACACCTAAGAATTTAAATTACTTGAAAGAAGCCAATGGCCTGGCTCAACCGCATCTGGGTGACACCATGCTCAAGCTGGGTTATGACTGAGAAAACGACACTCAGCCCACGAAACTGAAATCTTCGACCCTCTGCGCACCGCTTGGTTAAGGCTTGATCACACACCGAAATCCGGTAGTGTTCAGAATTCTGCGTCATTTCTTTAGACTGAACCGAAAAGAGATGACTCATGACCAAACCTACATTCGATATGGATGCCGCACTTCAAGCCCTGCGTGAGGGCAAAGACCTCACCGGCAAAGACGGTATCCTGACCCCGTTGATCAAGCAACTCACCGAAGCCGCCATGCAAGGTGAGCTGGAGGCCCATTTAGCCTCGGAGGACACAGCTAACCGCCAGAACGGTTCCAGTCGCAAGACCATGAAAGGACCGACTGGCAGCTTTGAGCTCGACGCACCGAGAGACCGGGCCGGCACCTTTGAGCCCCAGATCGTCAAGAAGCACCAGACCCACCTCACTGACGAACTGGAACGTAAAATCATCGCCCTGTTCGCACTCGGTAACAGCTATCAGGACATCCGTACGCACATCGCCGAGCTGTATGGTGTTTCGCTCTCCAACGGCACTATCAACGCCGTCACCGACAAGCTGCTACCCGAGCTGCAAGCCTGGCGTGAGCGTGACTTGGAAGCCGTCTACAAGGCTGCCACACTCAATGCCGCCGAACTTGCGCTTGATGACCTGGAAGCCAAGTGGGGCGATAAATATCCCATGGTGATCAAGTCTTGGCGGGACAAGTGGCCCACGCTCTCAGCCTACTTCAAATACCCCGATTACGTGCGCAAGGCGATTTACACCACCAACGCGGTGGAAGCCGTACACCGCCAGTTCCGCAAGCTCACCAAGACCAAGGGCGGCTTCGCCAATGAGAACAGCTTACTCAAGCTGCTCTATGCCGGTATACTCAAGGCCTCTGAGCGCTGGACGCACCCCGTGCAGAACTGGAACTTGACGCTGTCACAGATGGCCATCCACTTCCCAGGGCGCTTGGAACATCACATCAGCCTATAAGGCTGGTTGGCTGACACAGAGTTTTGAACACCCTCACTGGAGGAGTAGAGTCGGTATATGGTGATGTTATTGGTTGGGTTCATGGTTTCCCGCTGATCATTGGCTTCGATCACCCAGAGCGCCACTTTCACATTGATGAACCTGCTACAGATGAGGCTCGTGCAGGGGTGATCAGGATTGATTTTAGTGCCACCTTGGGTTGTTTTTTTGGGCATACAGGAAAGGGCGTGCAGTCATTCAAAGAGCAGCTCAAATCATATTTGTTCGATAGCCCCGAGCATATGTTCACTGGCTCTACCATCCGCGTAGAGACAGGGCTATTGAGTGGACGAAAACTAATATGCCCGACCCAGCGAGCATGTCCACACTAGACCTCTTTACCAGCACTCGGAACACCTCAACAGCACCAGGCAAAGACAACTTCATTGATCGTGCACTCGCTGGGTTCACTCTCAACCGAAGCAGACGGTAACCAAAGGAATTCGTTATGTCACAATCACCTTTCTCAATCCGAATATTCGTCACGGATGGCGATCCAGACGGCTTGCGGCTGGTCGAGCGCTCAAACTGGATAGGGAAGGCGGTGCTATTTCCACGTTCACACCTGCCACGCGTCAAGAACCGTGATGAATTCAAGCAGACAGGCGTCTACCTCCTGCTTGGGCCTGAAGAGGTCGGCGATGGTGAGATGCTCTACATCGGGGAAGGCGATCCCGTTTTGCCGCGCCTTGAGAGCCACTTTGCCAAAAAGGACTTCTGGAACCGTGGCGTGTTCTTCGTATCGACGGCAGGGCAGCTGAACAAGGCACATGTGCAGTACCTTGAGCATCGCCTTGTCGATATCGCCAAAGAAGCCAAGCGGCTGGCGCTGGATAACATCCAAACGCCATCCAAGCCAACGCTGACCGAGGCGGACCAGGCTGACATGGAGGTTTTCCTCGACCATATTCTGGGCATCCTGCCTGTTCTGGGTATCCATGCGTTTGAGCAGCCACCTTCCAAGAAGGCATCACCAGCCACAAGGTTGTATATCAAGGCCCCGACAAAAGGCATACAGGGATCGGGAACAGAGTCGTCCCAGGGCTTTACAGTATTTGAGGGCACTGATGTCTCACCTGAAGAGGTGGCATCGGTGCCAACCTCCGTTTCTCAGATGAGAGCCAAGCTGCTGGCAGCTGGGGTCATTGCGGAAATGAATGGCCGTTTAAAATTCACCCAGGACTATAGCTTTTCATCACCTTCAACCGCGGCAGGAGTCGTGCTCGGACGCTCAGCGAATGGACGTCTGGAATGGTCAGATAAGAATGGAAGATCACTCAAGGAAATCCAGGAATCACAGGTCCCGCTGAGTAGTGAGCACGAAAGCTAACGCAGTTCCGCCTGACAATGAAGATGACGATGTCGACCTCAGCAATGTCACGCTGAGCCATTACCGCCTTTCAAAGATCAAACAGCAAGATCTACAGCTGAAAGAAGGCCAGGGCGAGTACGGCCTTGAGCCAGGTAACGAGATGGGTTCAGCAAAAGCCCGAGACAAGAAAGAGGAATTTCTTTCTACCATCCTTCAGCGACTGAATGAGCTGTTTATCACCGACAATCTGACTGATGACGACATGCTCAATTACGCTCGCACGGTTGCAGACAAAGTAGGGGAGAATGAAAGGGTGATGCATCAGCTCAGGAACAACTCGCCCGGTCAGGCTTTTCTTGGAGATTTCCCGCAGGCCGTAGATGATGCAGTCATGGGCAGTTCGGAAGCACATCAGAATCAGATGATGAAAATCCTTAGCAACCCGGGTAATCCCCCCGCAGATCGCACAAGGCTTCGCACGTGTCGTTTCCGATATGCAAATCAACAAAACTATAAATAAATCATATGGTTGAAGAATTATCTTGAGAATCCACGTTACAAAAAAGTTGGCAGGAAAACTCAAGAAGGCTGGCTTTGAAATCGCTGATTCAGCTGAAGAGCAGCCATCTGTGCTAGGCGACTGGCATGCCAATATCACCACAATCCAGCGCCGCCAGTGCCTGGTGCTTACTCACGACCAGACGCGGTTCTCATTGGCATTGATGTGCGTGACGCAAAAAGAGCTTAAGGAGCTGACATTCTGGTTCAGCGATATGCTGGCTAACACCATGCTAAAGCTGGGCTATCCTGCAGAGTTGATGGAACGTGCCGTGAGTTCATTTAGTGAACTCAGCTTCGACACACAGTGCAGCCGCTCAGTTCAAGGAACATTACGCAACATGATCTGGGACCTGGAATCATTTACGTGGGACGGCACAGAGATCACTGACTTGGCACCATACTCGATTTCCGCAAGCCTCTGTGAACATCCATGCAGCATCAAGGGCATGAGAGGGTTGGACTGCCTTTGGCCAGCCAAAGAGATGCAGAAGCTACTGGAGCAGCTACCAGACCCACATGAGACTCTTCACTGATCGGATCAGTACAGAATCACGCCAATCACAAATCGTCACGAGCTTGCACGGAACGACACTCAGCTCACGAAACTGAAATCTTCGGCACTCTCCGCACGGGTGTGATTAATCCTTAATCACACCCAAAAATTCTGCTTAGCGTTTTGCTCTCGAAAAAGCAGGATCTCATCTTATCGACAGTTAACCGTTTTGGCAGAACAGGGCGAATCAGTCTGTAGGCCAGGCGCTGTCTGAGATTGGGCTTTAGTCCGTAAGATGAGACCGATCTCACGGTAAAATACAAATAACAGCCGAACAGCCACCGGAGACTAACCAGACAAATAATTTAACATAATATACATTATACGAAGTTAAATAATCCCAAAAGAACAGCCATTGAGCATCAGTAAGTACTTATTTATGCATGATATATCTCGTGAGGATTTTGCAGATAATTGCAGATCAAACCGGGATGCAACTGAATTAGCTCTTCAGTAAGCTCAGACTGCACGACAAACATGGGATGAAATGGAGAAAGATCAGTCTTGGCCAGCACCTCATAGAGATGCCCTCTCGTCAAGACGAGCGTATTGTGGTCGATCAGATCAGCCTCAAGCTGTACCAGCGAGCCCACATCAATCTCATTCCAGAGCTGAAGCGACTCCAGCATCATGTCGGCAACAAAGTCTGTTGAGACACCAGTATGCGGACTCATAACCACCACCTCTTGCAGCAAAAAGCTTACAGTCAGTATAGACCCGATCAGGCCTGTATGATTCCGGTCCTCAATGCGAGATGAATGATTTCGGAACCATTGGTGAGACTCAGCTTGCGAAGAATATTGGCACGGTGCGCATGAACTGTTTTAGGGCTGAGAAATATAGTTTCAGCGATGGCATTTACGCTGCGCCCCTCAGCCAAAAGTGTAAAAATTTCCAGCTCACGTCGGGTCAGCTGCGCAATAGGAGAATACTCTGGCGGAACATGTGAGTCTTGCCCAATCTGATCACTAACCGACCTGGAAAAATAGCTGCGCCCACAATAGATTTCACGCACAGCATGCACAAGCTCATCCTGGGCACAGCGCTTGGTCACATAGCCTTTCACTCCCGCATCAGCCACCCGCGCGGGGTAAGGACTGGCCTCCCAGATTGTTAACACCAGAATACGCGCATAGGGATCAATAGCCAGAATATGCTTGATGGCATCAAGACCACCAGTCGTCGAGGTCGCCTCTACAGTCGTACTATCAGCAGGCATGGCGAGATCCATTACAACGACGTCCGGCGATAACTCTCGATACAGCTCAACAGCCTGACTACCGTTCTCAGCCTCTGCCAAAATCTCCATATCTTCTTCTTTCAACAACATATGCTGGAATCCAGCACGGACGATCGAGTGATCATCAACCAGCAATATGCGGATAGTATCGCTCATATCAGCCCCCGTGTGTTGATCGAAACGCGCAGAAAGAATACCAGAACCACCCTGCCAACTCACCACTCAGGAATTACCCTTTAGTATATTCCCCTATACTGTCAGCGCCCCGATAAACACCAGAGGTGTCAACATCTACGGCCTCAGCCGAGAGACAAGCGCTGTTATCAAGATGAGCCGGCACTGCAACCAGCTCATCACTGAACCCGATCAGTCGAATCCCTTCTTTATCACAATGAGCCAGCACACGTTCCAATGCCTTAAGCACCGACTCCTGTCGATCATTGAATCGATCCAGCTTTTCAACCTGGTGCCTGCGACGGCTGGTGACCGTACGCAACACATAATCGCCGGCATCCAGCAGCTGAATCGTGAGCCCTGCAAGCTTCTCACGCACCAGTACAGCCTTGGCAACTTCGAACAGAGCCTCATCAGAGCAACTCACCTGATCACCCGGCGAGCAGGCACGCAGACGTTCTGTCACTTCCTGTACACCAACATCGCTGGATAAATAAAATTCCATATTTTCAATTCGTTAGGGAGGCAAGTTAAAAGGCTTTATGATCATTCACCCAGTCGATTCCTCAGCCGGGCATTCTCCTGGCTCAGCCGGTCGCCAAGCTGGCGCAAACGCTGAAGCTCCTCTTCCTGCATTCGCGAGCGTACCCTCAGCTCAATCATAGCCTCAGCATGTCCGCCATTTTCGGCACCCATATGTTGCAGTTGGCGCACCTCACGCTGAGCAGCATCGCGCTCCACAGTAAGCTTCAACTGCTGCTCTTCCAGCTCAAATACGCGCCTTTCAAGCTCACGTTTCTCCTGCGCCAGCTGCTCGCAACGATCGAGCAGCCTTGCGTTCTGACTATGCGCATCAGAAAGAGCCCGCTCACCACCACTGTTTTTTTGCTGTGCAGACTGCAGCAACTCCTGCTGCCTTTGCTCAAACACTCGTTTTTGCTCAGCGAATTGATGCTCGGCATAAGCCAGAGCACGATCCCAGGTTTGATTGGCCAAAGTCAGGACCGGTTCAGGCAGTTGCGGGTGTTCATTTCGACGAGAAATACGCTGCGCAAGAGTATGCCACCAGTCATTCAAAGCGCGATTGATCGTCGTCAGACTACCGCTACCCAGCCTCTCGCGTACATTTTGCTGTGTGGGCCTGATTCCTTCTTCCAGGAGTTGATCAGCCACCTCAATGACCCGGCCATGTGTATCGCTTTTTTTGGACATATAGTACGCAATATGTATTGAATGATATGTATCGAGTTAGGCCAATTTAACGCCTCACTGACAGGAAACGCAAGCCACACATACCCCGATCAGCCAAACTCATCTAAGATGCTGTAAAGCCGATAAAAAAGGAGCAGCAACCATGGCTATACGCATTGCAATCAACGGGTACGGCAGGATCGGTCGCAACATTCTGCGCGCCCTGTACGAGAGTGGCCGCGAGCAGGAATTTGAGGTTGTGGCGATCAATGATCTTGGAGACAGCACAATCAGTGCTCACTTGACTGAATACGACTCAGTGCACGGCCGCTTCATGTGGCCAGTTCGCGCCGAAAAGGATCGTTTGATTCTAGGGGAGCACTCTATTCCGATGCTGCGTGAGCCAGATCCTCACGCCCTCCCCTGGCGCGAACTGGGCGTTGATATTGTGCTCGAGTGCACAGGTCGATTTACAGACCGCGAACAGGCCAGTATTCATTTGCAGCAAGGTGCCGGCAAGGTACTAGTTTCTGCCCCAGCCAAGGGAGCCGATGCAACTATTGTTTTCGGCGTTAACGAATCGATACTTACCTCAGAACATCAAGTTGTCTCAAACGCATCCTGCACAACGAATTGCCTGGCCCCGATGGCAAAAGCTCTGAACGATTCGATCGGCATCCAGCAAGGCCTCATGACAACCATCCACTCGTACACCAACGATCAACACTTGACTGATGTGTATCACACAGACCTGTATCGAGCACGGGCGGCAGCTCTATCCATGATTCCAACCAAGACCGGTGCCGCCAAGGCAGTTGGGTTGGTGCTGCCGGAACTCGACGGCCGACTTTCAGGTCTTGCTGTACGCGTTCCAACTGCAAACGTTTCACTGGTTGACCTGACCTTTACCGCCAACCGCAACACTACAGTTGAAGAGGTGAACGCCATCATGAAACGTGCAGCCGAGGCCAGCAAAGGGATTATTGAGTACAACAAAACACCTTTAGTATCGATAGATTTCAACCATCACAGCGCCTCAACAATCTTTGACAGCCTTCAAACTCAGGTACTTGGCAGCATGGTTAAGGTGTTCGCCTGGTATGATAACGAGTGGGGGTTTTCTAATCGCATGCTGGATACAGCCAGTTGCATGCACAAGACCTCCTAAGCCAGGGAGCAGAGCGCGTATTTCGTTTGACTTTTTATTCAAGCAACGGGAGAATGCGCGCTCAACGCTTTGATTGAAAAGACCAAGCCCTTAATCAGCGCGCAAAGCCCCGATGGTGAAATTGGTAGACACAAGGGATTTAAAATCCCTCGGCCTTTGGCTGTACCGGTTCGAGTCCGGTTCGGGGCACCAGTCAGTCTGTAAAGAAACCCTTTAAACAACACTTGGATTCTAAAAACAAACTCCCTTTTGATAGTTTTTGCACATAATCACGCCCGTTATATTGCCACCAAGATATCCATGCAAGATCCTAATCTGCACTCCCGAATAAGGCTTGCAGGTGACCTATGGCCTATATACAATCGATATCCGTAGTTTTATTTGCTGCACACCACCTGGATACAACACCTTCTTTATAATCTGTACTGGATGTACACCTAACGTGATACTGACTTGTCAGGAACTATATTGGTATGAGTGAAACCGAACTGCCTGCCTATTTAATGAACCTGGAGCCTGAACAACTGGAACAGGTTCGCAAAATGCTCGTACAGCGTATTGAAGATCAGCAGCAACAGAAACTCAAACAACGCTCCCTCCCCCCCGCCTTTCATGATCTCGATGCCCTTGCAGCCAATACCGGACTGGACTTGTCCAGCTTGATGCGCGACATCAAACGCCGCAGCTGATTTGGACGGTTGCCTTATTTCCTGCACAAGCTATAATCGCCGCTTCGCAGGAGAGAGGGCTCACGCCCCGCCGAAGGCGCAAACTCCCATAATCGCTCAGGCTCAGGTACTGCGACCACACACATATTACGTCGACTGGAGAGCGGTCAGCCAGAACTGACCCACCGAAGGGGCAACACGCCGAAAGCGTGCAAACTCTCAGGTAACCCGGACAGAGGGAGAGGCGGATAAACACCCTAACGGGAGGTTTACACGTGCTCACCTACATCTACATTCTCGCCATTACCGCAGAAGCCATGTCTGGCGCACTTGCTGCCGGCCGTCGCAATATGGATATGTTTGGCGTAAGTGTTATCGCCTTCATCACCGCCCTGGGCGGTGGCACCATTCGCGATATTCTACTGGGACACTTTCCTGTTTCCTGGACACAGCACCCCGAGTACATCTACCTGACTGTCTCAGCCGGACTGATCACCATGCTGATTGCCCGCTTCATGCATCATTTGCACAAGATCTTCCTGCTGCTGGACGCCATGGGCCTTATTGCATTCACCATCATTGGCTGCAATGTAGCCCTTGAGCTCGGCTACAGTACACCCATAGTTGTTATGGCAGGCATGATAACGGGTATTTTTGGGGGCATTCTGCGCGATGTACTGTGTCAGCGAGTACCTGTAGTTTTTCGACACGAACTCTATGCAAGCATCTCTTTGCTGGTTGCATTGCTTTATCTCCAGCTGGAGCAAATGGGATTAAATCATGATCTCAATCTAATACTGTCGTTTGCCACCGGCATCATGATGCGTGTAGCCGCCATATACTGGCACTGGTCGTTGCCTGTATTCAGCTACGCCCCTGGACGCTGGAAATAAATGCCTGAGGGCAGGCGTACGCCTGCCCGTTTAAACCAAGGCGGAGCAGACAGAATCGATAAGCCGAAAAAGAGAGTAATTGATTAGATATAGAGCTGTGCAGAATATTGACAGCATTAACAACGAAGAGGGGAAGTTTTTTGTATGGTTCCATTCCTCTCAGGTGTCAAAAAATCACCTGAGAGGAATGGAGGCTGGAGTCGGAATCGAACCGGCGTACACGGAGTTGCAGTCCGCTGCATGACCACTCTGCCATCCAGCCATACCGTTGAGATTGGAGCGGGAAACGAGACTCGAACTCGCGACCCCGACCTTGGCAAGGTCGTGCTCTACCAACTGAGCTATTCCCGCGCCTCAACAGTGGTGCGTATTATAGAGAGATCCCGCGGGGTGTCAACCATAATACTGAAAAAAATTTGCTTAAATATTAACCACTTACTTCAGATATCATCACTCAGATGAGGCCATGCCGCGTGCAGGTAGAGCACCATTGACCATAGTGTCAGCGCCGCAGCACCATACAGCGCAACAATTCCCAACCAGGAAAGCGGACTATACAGCGGCATTGCTATCAAGATGAGAATCGAGACCATCTGCAGTGTTGTCTTGATTTTTCCAATATTTGATACTGCCACACTGGCACGCTCGCCGAGTTCAGCCATCCATTCGCGCAGAGCCGAAATAACAATTTCTCGCCCTATAATGACAATTGCAGGAATAGTGACCAAAGGAGAAGCGAATACCTCAACCAGCACTACAAGTGCGGCAGCCACCATCAATTTATCTGCCACAGGATCAAGAAAAGCCCCAAAGGGGGAAGCCTGATCAAGCTTCCGAGCCAAATAGCCATCAAACCAGTCAGTAATCGCGGCCAGGCCAAAAATGGCGGATGCAGCCCAAGGTGACCACGCATATGGCAGGTAATAAACCAGTATGAAAACTGGAATCAGGACGATGCGAAGCAGCGTCAGTAGGTTGGGTAGTTTTATCGTATACAAATGAGTGTCCCGTTACTTCCTGCTTCAACTTTCGGGGTGGAGTGCGGCATAAATTTCCTGTGCCAACGTCCGGCTTATAGTAGAGACTTTTGCGATTTCTTCAACACTGGCCCGCTCGACCTCTTTGACACCACCAAAATGCTTCAGCAGTTCGCGTCTGCGCTTGGGGCCTACTCCAGATATTCCTTCCAAGGTTGATTTGCGGCGCGCTTTGCCGCGCCTCGCCCGATGCCCTGTAATGGCAAACCGGTGCGATTCATCACGAATATGTTGCAATAGATGCAAAGCGGGCGAATCCGATGCAAGCACAGTCTCTTCCCCGCTATCACCACGAATCAACACTTCAAAGCCCGCTTTCCGAGTCGGCCCCTTCGCCACTCCTACGACCAGTACGTCGTTGATTTGCAGCTCTTCCATAACCATCACTGCCTGTGCAACCTGCCCTTTTCCACCATCAATGATCAACAGATCCGGCAACACCCCCTCCCCCTTGCGCACTCGTGTATACCGACGACTGAGGGCCTGATGCATGGCGGCATAGTCATCCCCGCCTGTTATATCTTCAACATTAAAACGCCGATAGTCCGACTTCTTCGGCCCCTCTCGGTCAAAGACAACACAGGAGGCTACTGTTGCCTCGCCTGAACTGTGACTGATATCAAAGCATTCAAGGCGTTGCGGGATTGAGTCCAGCCCCAGTGCATCCTGCAGTGCCAAATAGCGATTATAGATATTCTGCTTACTGGCCAGATGACTGCCCAGCTGCTGCTCCGCGTTGGTTTGGGCCAGACGCTGCCAACCAGCGCGATCCCCCCTCACGCGCGACATGATGGCCATCTTGCGTCCGCGCCGCTGCTCCAAGGCCTGCTGAATACACTCCTGATCAGGTAGCTCAACGGAAACAATCACGGCTGCAGGAATCTCACGTGGACCGCTTAAATAAAACTGAGCGATAAAAGCAGACAATACTTCCGCTGGCGTATCCTCAATCGACACCCGAGGATGATAAACCTTGCTGCCGATGACGCGCCCACCACGCACAAACAGTGCATGAACACAGACACCACCAGGCTGAACTGCACACCCCAGCACATCGGCATCACCACTTTGCCCACTGACAAACTGCTGCTCCTGTACCTGCTGCAATGCACTGATCTGGTCACGCAGACTGGCGGCACGCTCAAATTCAAGACGGGCGGCGGCATCCTCCATTTCCTGCGCCAGTGTCTGCATCAATTCTTGGCTACGCCCCTGCAGGAACTGCATTGCGTGATTGAGGTCCTGACGATAGGCATCCTCACTGATCAGGCCGACACAGGGTGCCGTACAGCGCCTGATCTGATACTGCAGACAGGGGCGAGAGCGATTTCGAAAGAAACTGTCTTCACACTGGCGAATCCGAAACACCTTCTGCAGCAGATTGAGACTCTCTTTCACTGCACCGGAACTGGGATAGGGGCCAAAATAGCGCCCATTTTTACGCCCTGCCCCCCGCTGAAAAGTGATGGCCGGGAAAGTATCGCGGTCACTGACAAAGATATAGGGATAGGATTTATCGTCGCGCAGCAAAATATTGTAGGGAGGACGCTGCTGCTTGATCAGGTTTTGCTCCAGCAACAGAGCTTCCGTCTCACTGCCGGTGACGGTGACCTCAATACGGCAGATACGAGCAACCAGTGCCTGAGTCTTTGTACTCAGCCCACTGGAGCGAAAATAGCTGCTGACCCGGCTCTTGAGATTTTTAGCTTTACCAACGTAAAGAATTTTTCCGCCGGCATCATACATCTGATACACACCGGGCCGCTGGGTTAATCGGCGCAGGAATGCCTTGCTGTCAAACCCGACAGCGCTATCGGCAGCCGGGTCTTGTTGCTCTTCAGCTAACTTCATTCAGGTTTTTGTTGGCATCCATATGCAGGTGGGTGGCCTCGCGATGAATGGCTTCAAGCTGCTCACGGGTTGCATCCAGAATACCCGCGCCCCGGGAGAGCGACACCTCAAGATAGACACCGATTTCAGCATAGTAATACAGACGCGCATCAAAACTACGTGCCCGCTTCAACTTACTGAGAGAGATCTGCGCACCATTCACCAGAATGGTGTTGATGTCGTTGTCAGACAGTAGAGGATGGCGCTCACGCTCACTCGGCTGCGCAACCGAGGCTGCATGACGCCGACTATTGATGGTTGTCATCTGATCCCTCCTTGACGGGTAGAGGCCTGATTCACCTCCGGAAAATCAGGCGACCAAGGCCGCCAAATCTTTTACTTCTTTTGCTGTGCTCGGGCAGCATCCTTGGCGATTTCTCGCTTCAGAAAGCGCACACCAAGAAACGTCATTACCAGCATCGCCGCCACAATCGCAATACTCGGTGCGAATGAAATCATGCTGTATTTATCGATATTCAACATAGAAACTGCTCCTCAATCATTGTAATAATTCTGTTCGCACCGCTGGGCGAAAGAACGGCATTATCTGCAGTTCAGCTCCCTTTCTCAAGCCTTTTGAGCAGACTTGATGTATCCAGTCGACCATTGCCCTCGGCCTGCAAATCAGCATAAAACTGGTCAACAAGCGCCGTAACCGGGAGACGCGCACCATTACGCCGGGCTTCTTCAAGCGCAATTCGAAGATCCTTGCGCATCCAGTCCACAGCGAACCCGAAGTCATAACGATCATCCAGCATGCTTTGATGACGGTTTGCCATCTGCCATGACCCTGCAGCTCCGTGCTGGATTACATCAAAAACAGCCTCCCCCTCAAGCCCCGCACGCTTGACGAAGTGCACAGCCTCAGCCAAACCCTGAACCAGCCCGGCAATACAGATCTGATTGACCATTTTGGCAAGTTGACCACTGCCGGCCTCACCCAGCAAACGATGAGACTTGGCATACGCATCAAGCAGAGGCGAAACCCGGCCGTAATCAGCCTCCACCCCGCCAATCATGATACTCAGTACACCGTTTTCGGCTCCGGCTTGACCACCCGAAACAGGAGCGTCAAGAAAGCCACAACCCTGCTCTCTAGCCTGTAAATCCAACTCCCGCGCCACTTCAGCAGAAGCCGTGGTGTGATCTATCAGCACAGAACCTGGTGAAAGCGTTTTCAAAACACCTTCCGCTCCGGTAGTCACCTGACGCAAGTCGTCATCGTTACCCACGCAGGTAAAGACGAATTCGGCACCCTCTGCAGCAGCAGCCGGTGTCGCGGCAGAACGGCCGGAATAGGTAGCACACCAGTGCTCGGCCTTGCTGCGGGTACGGTTATAGACACACACATCATGCCCGGCGCGCGCCAAATGACCTGCCATCGGAAAACCCATGACACCCAAGCCGATAAAAGCGATTTTAGCCATGATATATTCTCCTTACTCGGCGTAAGCAGCCGATGCAGCCTGTGCAGCCACACCCGCATGAATATCAGCACCCAGTTCAAGCAGCGTATTTTCGAGCGCATCTATGCATACCATAACGTGACGCCGCGTGCATGAGCTGCCCATAAGACCGATACGCCATACCTTACCCGCCAGAACCCCGAGGCCCGCACCGATTTCAAGCCCATAACGCTCCAGCAAAAGTGAACGTACACGGGCTTCATCAACTCCAGTCGGCACTGCAACCGAATTCAGCTGAGGCAAACGCACTGACGCATCAACAGTAAAATGAAGCCCCATCGTCTCAAGCCCAGCCCGCAAGGCCTGATGATGGTACTGATGACGCTCCCAAGCCTGCTTGATACCCTCTTCCTGCAGCATGACCAACGACTCATGCAAACCGTACAGCGCATTAACTGGCGCCGTGTGATGGTAGGCGCGTTTCTGCCCTCCACCCCAGTATCCCATCACCAACTTCTTATCAAGGAACCAGCTGGGGACACGACTCTCTCGCTGCCGCACCTTTTCGAGCGCGCGCTCACTGAAACTGACGGGAGAAATTCCGGGCGGGGCCGACAGGCACTTTTGAGTGCCTGAATAGATGGCATCTATCCCCCAGAGGTCAACCTCAAGCTCTATCCCACCCAGAGAGGTGACTGCATCAACAATGGTCAAACAGCCATAGTCACGCGCCAAGCGACACAAAGCCTCTGCATCGGAACGAACACCGGTTGAGGTTTCTGCATGAACGAAGGCCAGCAGTTTGATGTCGTCATGCTGCTCCATCAGCGCCCTGACCTTATCCAGGCTGACCGCTGTGCCCCATTCATCTTCAACCATCAGAGCGATGCCACCGAAGCGTTCAACGTTTTCTTTCATGCGCCCGCCGAACACACCGTTTTGGCAGACGATCACCTTGTCACCCGGCTCAACCAGGTTAACAAAGCACGCTTCCATCCCCGCCGAGCCCGGTGCTGAAACAGGCATGGTCAATTCGTTGTTGGTGCGCAGGGCAAACTGCAACAGCTGCTTGATTTCATCCATCATGCCAATAAAGGCAGGATCAAGATGCCCAATAGTTGGGCGAGCCATGGCCGCAAGCACACGCGGGCTAACATCAGAAGGCCCTGGTCCCATAAGAGTTCGCAGCGGGGGATGGAAAGAATTGATCATGTCAATTTCCTTAAATAACAATTATTTATGATTATTACTTTGCGTTGTTTGTAGCCCTTGCGGCGATCCGTTTCACAATGGCAATTACCATCTCGGCTGAATGTTGTGCCGCCTTATCAAGAAACTGCTCAAATGAAAGATTCGACTCCTTGCCTGCAATATCCGAAAGCGCACGGATAACGATAAAAGGCGTACCGAATTGATGACAGGTTTGGGCGATGGCAGCAGCTTCCATCTCGACCGCCTTCATGGACGGAAACAGAACCCTAGTGCTCGCCACACGCGACGGACAGTTCATAAAACTATCACCGGTTGCAATAAGCCCTCGAACCGTATTGACATGAGGCATCTGTGCAATGCACTCCTCTGCCATTCTCGCCAGCAAGGGGTCGGCCGTGAACGCTGCGGGCAGCCCGGGCACCTGACCAGGCTCATAACCAAATACCGTTACATCCACATCATGATGACGAACCTCATCCGAAATCACGACATCGCCTACATTGAGCGCAGCATCAAACCCGCCGGCCGATCCGGTGTTAATGACACAATCTGGCTCAAACTGCTGCAACAGCAAGGTTGTACCTATCGCGGCATTGACCTTACCGATACCGGACTTGAGTAACACCACCTCAACGCCATCAAGCGCTCCAGTATAAAAGGGATAACCAGCCACCATGTGGGTGCCGACACCCTGCAGGGAGTTTTTGAGTAATTCGATCTCTTGATCCATTGCACCGATAAGAGCAATGCGCGGGGGACGAGTCAGATTTTCAAGTGCTTCAGCAAAGGAGGGCTTCATTGTCATTGAGATAGCGCTTCAGGGTTCGATATGGCGGAAAAAACTCATGCTACCACGACAGGTTCAATTCGCAATTTAGAACCGCACAAAACGCATGACTCCAGCCCTATTCAACCCTGAATCACACACTCGCCATAAAGAATAAAATTAAGTACACAATACGTATTGTGTACTTAATTCACATACACAAGCTATGATTTATTTTAACAACACCCGTAATATTTGATTGACAAGGCGAGGCAACCGTATAGAATGATTTTCAGCTTGAAAGTAACGCATATATTTACGTACGACCATTTCGAAGTCCTGCCTTGTAGTTAGTACTCGTCCTGAGATTCATAAGTAGATAGCAACTTTTAGAGCAAACCGCCTCGACACAGTCTTGGCAAAAAAATATTTTGAAATTTAGGATAGATCATCATGTCTACTACTACCGGCACCGTTAAGTGGTTCAACGAAACTAAAGGCTTTGGCTTCATCGAGCAGGAATCCGGTCCGGACGTCTTTGCTCACTTCAGCGCTATCCAGGGTTCAGGCTTCAAAACCCTGCACGAAGGCCAGAAGGTTGAGTTCAAGGTCACTCAGGGCCAGAAAGGTCCTCAGGCTGAGAACATCGTTCCGCTGTAAGCTTGCTCTTACTGCCGAATCTAAAAAAAGCGACCACGAGTCGCTTTTTTTGTGCCTGATTTTTGTATCAAAATATTCAGCAGCTTGCGCAGACAGGACGCCCCGACAAACCGAGGCACCCCCTCCCTCAATTGTTAACCCGCAGCGGCAACCGCTCGGGGGCGGCGAGCACGACGACGAGCATGCGCGCTGCCAGCCGGCTTCTGACCATCCTTGTGCTCTACCTTGGGCTTGCGGGCGCCCCGCTTCTGCTCACCGCCACGCTTTGACGCAGGCACTCGAGTACCCGCAGGCGGCAATGGATGCACAGGCTCAAAGCCTTCAACCTCCTGACGCTCGATCGTCTGCCGCGTCAAACGCTCAATACCGAACAAAAGATCAGCCTCATCGGCACACACCAGCGAAACAGCCTGCCCTGTTGCACCGGCACGACCAGTACGACCTATGCGATGCACATAATCTTCGGCCACATTTGGCAGCTCGAAGTTAACTACCTGCGGCAGCTGGTCGATATCCAGCCCGCGAGCCGCGATATCAGTTGCGACCAGCACCTCTACCGCGCCGGATTTGAAGTCAGCCAGCGCCTTGGTGCGTGCACCCTGGCTTTTGTTGCCATGAATGGCGGCCGACTTGACACCAGCATCATCCAGAAACTTGGCCAGCTTGTTGGCACCATGCTTGGTTTTTGTAAACACCAGCACCTGCTTCCAGCCATGCTGGCGAATCAATTCAAGCAACAGATCCGGCTTTCGCTTCTTATCAACCGGACTCAACCACTGCCTGACTGTATCCGCCGTAATGTTGCCGGGACTAACCGACACCTCAACCGGATCATTCACAATACCCTTGGCCAGCTTGCGAATCGGGTCAGAAAACGTGGCCGAAAACATCAGGTTCTGACGTCGAGCCGGCAGCAGCGCCATAATCTTGCGAATATCATTGATAAAGCCCATATCCAGCATACGGTCGGCTTCATCCAACACCAGAATTTCCAGATGATTGAAGCGGATGGCATTTTGCTGATACAGATCCAGCAGACGCCCTGGCGTCGCGACCAATACATCCACTCCGCCGCGCAGCTTTTGCATCTGCGGGTTGATCTTCACACCACCAAACACCACAGCAGAGCGCAGCTTCAGATTACGCCCATAGGTAGCAACGCTTTCGCCCACCTGAGCAGCCAGTTCACGGGTTGGTGTCAATACCAGAGCCCGTGCCTGATTAGCACCCGCAGGCTTTCCGCCTACCAGGCGCTCCAGCATCGGCAGCGTAAATCCGGCTGTTTTACCCGTACCTGTTTGGGCGGCCGCCATTACATCACGACCTGCCAACACAGCAGGAATCGCCTGCAACTGGATGGGGGAAGGGGTGTCGTAGCCCTGATCAGCTACCGCTTTCAGCAACGGAGCTGACAGCCCCAGAGAAGCAAAACTCATGCAACATTAGTCTCTTGAAGTACAACAGGGATAGCCGACAAGCCGGAATAGCGTGACGGCGATATGAGGTGTAACTTATAATTGAAAAATCACTGCGCACTAGCTTACCCTAGATGCCGCTCAACAGCCATCTGAATCTCAACCACCCCTGCCAGCAACCAACAGCTCTGCTATCATAGCACCAACAACATCATACCCGGCATCGCATCCATACCGTATGCATTACTGGAGATGATATCCCTAATTAATTGTTCAAAAAGGTTTTTTAATGAACGTCGAGAGCTTCAACTTCAACCACACAAAAGTCATTGCTCCTTATGTTCGTCTGGTCGGCGTTACCGAAGGCAAACAGGATCGAGTGCATAAATATGACATTCGATTCTGCCAGCCCAATCAGGCACACATGCCAATGCCATCACTGCATTCGCTGGAACACATGATTGCTGAGCTGATACGCAACCACTTGGATTGCGTGCTGGATTTCAGCCCCATGGGTTGCCAGACCGGCTTTTATCTTTCGGTCATGAACCACGATGATTACAGTGAAATTCTTGCAGTGCTGGCGCGCACCCTGCAGGACGTGCTGGATGCAACGGAAGTGCCTGCCTGTAATGAACTGCAGTGCGGTTGGGCCGCAAGCCATGACCTGGAAGGCGCTAAGTCCATTGCCCGTGAAATGCTCAACCACCGCAATGAGTGGCCGCAGGTGTTCGCTGACGAAAACGATCCAGACAACTGGCTGTCCTGAGCCCCTGACCGGTCAGCTCAGAGTCACACTGCTGCTGACCGGGTAGCCCTCTACCCAACCAAGACGCCTGAACAACCCCTCGACACCGTCGCCAACACCAGATTCAATTTTAACCTTCTGCCCTGTCACCGGATGCTCAAATTCTATCGCGACAGCCATCAGCAGCAAACGATGCGAATCCAGGTGCTCACGAAACAATCGATTGTGGCGCCCTTCCCCGTGCTTGGTATCACCGACGATGGGGTGCAGAATATGTTTCATATGACGCCTAATCTGGTGCTTGCGCCCGGTTTTCGGTTTAACCTCAACCAGTGAGTAGCGCGCCTCGAGGTAGCGCCCCACCGCAATCGGCAAGGATACGGTCGCCAGTCGCCGATATTCCGACACTGCCTCTTTCGGTTCCTTGTCTGGATTGGCCAGTGGATCCGCATATTTGTCATGAATAGGCTTGAGCGCATAATCGATCACTCCAGCCTCTTCCGTCCAGCCTCTAACGACACACAGATAGACCTTGCGAACGCTGCGCTCGATGAACTGCTGCTGCAGATGCTGCCCTACGTCCTTTCGACGTGCGAACAGAATAACCCCCGAGGTTGCACGATCAAGACGATGCACCGTATGCACGGTTTCACCGGGGTAGCGCTGCTTCAACATGGAAACAAGGTTCGGTGTTCTCGCCGGCGCTATCCAGCTGGGATGCACCAGCAATCCGGCCGGCTTGTGAACAGCCACAAGGTATTCATCTTCATAAAGAACAACAAGCTCAGTTGAGTCGGTCACAGGCTACCCTTGGCATCAACGGCAGATAAAAACAAAACGCAAAATTCTACCGGGAATCTTTTTGCAGTTAAACGGTCGAAACCTGCGTGAAACCCAATTAGAATCCGTTATCAGTACCGATGGACACCAACAAGAGGTTAATGATGGATAACGTTCGCACATTCGAAGGCCGCTCTCAGCAGGCGGTACTGGAGACCAACAAGGTCATCCGTAACACCTATATGCTGCTGGCCATGACACTGGTATTCAGTGCCGTGACAGCGGGTATCTCCATGGCAATCAACCCTCCGTTCATGGTGTATCTCGGCAGTGTGATCCTGAGCTTCGTACTGCTGTTTGTCATTAACCGCAAGCAGAACTCGGCCGCTGCACTGCCGCTGACTTTCGCCTTTACTGGCTTGCTGGGCTTTGGCCTGGGGCCATTGCTTAACCACTATCTGGCATTGCCAAACGGTGGACAGGTCGTGATGACCGCCATGGGCATGACTGCCATCACCTTCCTGGGGCTGTCCGCCTATGTACTCAGCTCTCGCAAGGACTTCAGCTTCATGGGAGGGTTCCTGGCAGCAGGCTCAATCATCCTTATTGTAGCGATGCTGGCTCTGTTCGTACTGCCACTGTTTGGTGTCGATATTTCCGGTATTAGCCTGGCATTCTCGGCTGCTGTCGTGCTGCTGATGGCCGGGTTCATCCTGTATGACACCAGCAACATTGTTAACGGCCGTTATACAAACTACATCATGGCTACAGTTGGCCTGTACCTGAGCATTTACAACCTGTTTGTACATCTGCTCAGCCTGGTCAGCGCTTTCAGCGACGACTGATCATCGACTGCCACCCGGCCCCGCATATCTGTTAAGATTGCGGGGCTTTTTTATGTCTGGTCTCCACAATGAAATTCACCCTTGTTATCCACTCAGCCCCCTACCAATCTGCATCGGCCGATACCGCGCTGCGTTTTGCACGCGCATTACTGGCAAGCGGGCATGAACTTTACCGGGTATTTTTCTACCGCGATGGGGTACATAACGCCAGCGCACTGGCATCTCCGCCCAGAGATGAGCAGTCCGTGCCGCTGGCATGGCAGTTACTGGCGCAGGAACATCAGTTGGATTTGGTCGTATGCATCGCAGCCGCTGTTCGCCGCGGTGTTCTCGATGAAAACGAGGCCAAACGATATGAAAAGCCCGCTGCCAATTTGGCACCCGGTTTTGAGTTGTCAGGCCTGGGACAATTAAGTGAGGCTCTGATCCAGTCAGACCGTGTTATCACGTTCGGAGGTCGAGGATGAGCAAGCCCGATGTATTGATCATCTGCCGGCGCGCACCCTATTCATCATCCGCCGCACGTGATGCCATTGATGTTGCACTCAGCTGCGCACTGTTTGAACTACCCGTGACACTTCTGTTGCTTGACGATGCGGTACTGCAGCTTTTGCCAGATCAACAAAGCGGTCGCATTGGCCAGAAAAGCCCCAACGCCATGCTGGGAGCACTGCCGATGTACGATATAGATCAAGTCTATACAAGCACCCAAAGTCTTGCTCTACATGGCCTGGAAGCCTCACGGCTTGATCCTGCCCCTGCCGTACTGGATCAGGACGAAATACGGGCTTTGATGGCACGACACTCTCGGGTTATAACGCTATGATTCTGCACACGCTGAACACCTCTCCTTCTGATCGCACAGCCTTCCAGACCTGTGCTGCCAGCCTGAGCGAAAACGACTCACTGTTACTGATTGAAGAAGCTGTTTACTGGCTGCTGCCACACTACAGGAACGAACTGACACGACTGCCCGCGCGCATTCTGGCACTTGAGCCTGATCTGCTTGCACGGGGTATCACCCCAGATGGAGTCAGCTGTGTGGACGATGCCGGATTTGTTGAACTGGCGGTAACTCATGATAGTGTCATAAACTGGTTTTGATATGACAATACTCAGTATTAACGGAAGCACCGTGGAGCTTGACGAAGAAGGCTATCTTTATGATGTCTCACAATGGACTCCTGAAGTTGCATCACATCTGGCTCAAGAACTGACAATTGAGCTGACGGATGCCCACTGGGAAATTTTGTATCTGTTGCGTGACTTTTATCGGCAGTACCAGCTATCCCCCGCCATGCGTCCTTTGGTCAAAGCTGTCAGCCAAAAACTCGGCAAGGACAAGGGGCGCAGTATCTACCTGATGCAACTGTTTCCAGGCAGCCCAGCCAAAATCGCAGCATTGCTGGCAGGTTTGCCCAAACCGGAAAACTGTCTCTGACCATGCTGCGTTTTGCCGCCAACCTCAGCCTGCTGTTTACCGAACTTCCGTTTCTGGAGCGCTTCGCGGCTGCCCGTGCCGCCGGCTTTTCATCTGTCGAAATCCAGTTTCCTTACGCTCTTGGACTGGAAGCTGTTGCCGATGCCTTGAGTCAACAGCAGCTAGAGCTGATACTGATCAATATTCCGGCCGGTGACTGGGACAATGGCGATCGCAGCCTGTGCTGTGACCCAAGGCGCCAAAGTGAATTTGCGGATGGCCTGGCGCTTGCGCTGCAGTGGGCAAAGCGGCTGAGTGTGCCCAAGCTCAACTTCCTGGCTGGCATTACACCTTGCGGGCAAAACGAAGAACAGATTCAGCAGACACTGGAATCAAACCTGCGACTGGCCGCTCAGCAGTGCCATAAGGCCAATGTTGAGCTGCTGATCGAAGCAATCAACACCGAAGATCTGCCGGGTTTCCGCTTGCACCACAGTACTCAGGTTGTAGACCTGATCAAACGCCTTGATCTGCCGAGTACCCGTTTGCAGTATGATGTGTATCACATGCAGATTATGGAAGGGAACCTGATCAACACTCTGAATCGCCTGAGTACACACATCGGACATATACAGATCGCGGACGTTCCAGGCCGTCATGAGCCCGGCAGCGGTGAAATTAACTTCTCTAACCTTTTCAAGGCTATTGAGGCTATGGGATACTCCGGCTATATAAGTCTTGAATACAACCCTTCAGGCCAAACAGAATCCAGCCTTGAATGGTTGCAACCTTGGATTACACAGGACAGAACAGCATGAGTCTAAACGCCGCGGCTGAACACCTGAAAACACTGCAGGCCGGACAACAGGCCGATTCCGAACGCTCACGCCGTGCCCAGCAGGAAGAGATTGTCTACCATCAGTGGGCAACCTTTCGGGTAGATGATGAACTCTATGGCATCGACGTAATGCAGGTTAAAGAAGTCCTGCGCTTCAGTGAGATTACTCCGGTACCCGGAGCCGACAAGGCGATACTGGGAATCATCAACCTGCGCGGTAATGTAGTGACCGTCATCGATACCCGCCGCATGTTTGGACTTCCACTGGTACCTTATGATGACGACACACGCGTCATCGTGGTTGAGTTCAATGAACAGGAAGTGATCGGGCTTGTAGTCGACAGTGTGGATGAAGTCATCAACCTGCCGCACAACGATGTGGATCGCGCCCCGAATGTTTCCGGCGATGACTCCACCAAGCGTTTTGTACAAGGCGTTTGCTACTACAACAACATCCTGATCATTCTGCTCGACTTGACCAAAATGCTGTTGAGCATCACCCCGCTGAGCGAAGAAGAGCTCAAGGCCCAACGCGGCTACTAAGCCAGCTCTAAGGGGGCTTAGGCCCCCTTAGAAACGCTCCTGCTGGCGCATTGGAATATGATGTTGCTGCGCCCACTCAACAGCTGCTTCAATCTCTGACAGCAAACGTGCTTTGTCCCGCCCCAACGTGCCCTTCAACACCAGTGCATTGGATACATGATCACTGCGAAAGACCGTCTGCTTCAGCTCGGTCGCACTGATCAACAGATGCATTTCACGAAATAGACCTTCCGCATCCAAAGGCTCAAAATCACCATCGTAGCCGGCACGCACACGCTGTTCGGCACCTCGACGAAAGAACAGCACCAGAGTTGCCAGATATTCTGGCTGCGTCAAGTTGACCAGCCGAGCTGAAGCTTCGGCATGCTCATCGGAATACCGCCGACCTCCTGCCCCGTTAATCAGCATTACGGAGCGCTTTATGCCTGCCTTTTGCGCCTTGAGCAGAGCTTCAGCAGTACTCTCAAAGGTTTCCCCTTTGTCGAAGGCCGCCAGGACGTTGTCAGAGCCACTTTCAGCCCCCATATAGATGAGTGTCAGCCCGAGCTCACGCAACCATTGCAGCTCTTCCACGCTCTTGCGCTTCAGGTTGACTGGCAAACAATACGCCGACACTCTTCGTACCTGTGGCAGATGCGTACGGATCGCTTCCAGAATGCTGCTCAGGCGCCTTACCGACAATGCCATGGCATCACCATCTGCCAGAAATACACGTTGCACCCAGGGCATTACTTGACCACAACGTTCGATCTCGGCCAGAACGTCTGATTCAGGCTTGGGCCTGAAGCGCTTATGGTCGTCAATATACATGTCACAGAAGGTACAGCGATTCCAGCTGCAACCATTGGTGACCTGGAGAATCAGCGAATCAGCTTCGCTCGGAGGACGAAATACAGGCTCGATATAATCGACCGGAGGCTGAAAATAATGCATTTCAGGGCTGAGTACGCTTGAACAACTGATGGAAGTTGGCCGTAGTCTGCTCGGCAACCTGCTCGACTGAAATACCCTTAAGCTCGGCGACACATGCGGCAACATCTGCCACATAGGCCGGCTGATTCTGCTTGCCCCGGTGAGGTACCGGCGCCAGGTATGGGGAATCAGTTTCGATCAGCATCCGCTCCAGGGGCACCGCTTTCACTACATCGCGCAGCTCTGCTGCATTACGGAAGCTGATGATGCCAGAAAACGAGATCATGTAACCGAGATCAAGTGCCGACTTCGCCATTTCCAGCGACTCGGTAAAGCAATGCAACACGCCGGCCGATTCCGAACTGCCATGCTCATGAATCAGGCGGATGGTATCTTCACGCGCATCGCGGGTGTGAACAATCACGGGCAGATCCATCTCGGCCGCCAGCTGCAGGTGCCCGGCAAAGCTGGACTGCTGCTGTTCCAGTGTTTCTTTGGTGTAGTGATAGTCAAGACCAGTCTCGCCCAGTGCCACAATACGTGGATTCTGAGCCAACTCTGCCAGTCGCTCCCGATCAAACGGACTCTCTTCAACATGCAACGGATGAATGCCGGCAGAAAACCAGACATTGGGCTGACTTTGCGCCACAGAAACCATGCTGTCGAACCTGTTCAGGTCGACACACACGCAGAGCATTTGCCCAACCTGACGCTCGCGGGCCGCCGCCATTATGTTATCGAGGGAATTATCATGCCGTGACAGGTCCAGCATATCGAGGTGGCAATGTGAATCTATAAACATGTTAACTCTTGATCAAAGGGTGTTGGTACGTCGTCCCGACTCCATTGCACCAGCCAGATAAGTCTCGATTTTGCGTACCAGAGCAGCATCATCACCAGACAGCTGAATGCCGATACCCGGTATTCGACCACCTTGGGCCGCCTTGGGCGTGACCCATATAACCTTACCGGTAACCGGTACCTTATCGGGTTCATCCATCAACATCAGCAACATGAACACTTCTTCCCCCAACTGATAGGTTCGGGTTGTCGGAATGAACAGGCCACCATTGGTGACGAATGGCATATACGCTTTATAAAGGCTGTCCTTATTATCGATGGACAGCGACAGGATACCGTGACTGATTCTTGGTATTACCGCCATGGATACAACGCTCCTCTGTTTAACGTGACAGCTCAGCCCACTGCAGCAACAGCCTTTCCAGCAATAGCTGCCGGTTCGGGTTCTGACGCAGCAAAAGACTGACGCGCTCTTCCTGAATTCTGTCTGCCAGTGCAAATACCTGCGCACTGGACGCTCGCTTGGCAATGGCCTGTAACATCCGCTTCATGTCAGCATTAACGGCAGGCTCCTGCAGATCAGCCAGCTGAATACGTACAATATCGCTCAACAGGCTATTGATCCAGTCCAGGCATTGTAGCAGGTCCGCCTTAAGCAGTTGTTGCGCCAGCTCACTGGCTGCCATACGTCCTCGCAACAGATCAGCCAATCCTGACATCAGTTTCTTGCGTTGCTCCAGCAGATCGCCTTCATACAGCGCCTGAGCCTTAAGGGGAGCGCCATGACACAGCCGCAGCAGCTGGGCTGCCCGATCCTGTTCCAGCTTAAGCTTCTGCTGCAACCAGAGCTCGCTCTGCTCAGCCGAAGGTGTGGCGAAATCGATTCGTTGACAGCGACTGCGAATGGTTGGCATCAACTGCCCGGGTTGATGGCATACCAGTAACAGCAGTGTATTGCGCCCCGGTTCCTCAAGAATTTTCAGCAGGGCGTTGGCCGAAGAGGTATTAAGCGACTCCGCCGGACTCATTATCACCACCCGGTAACCGCCCTGCTGTGCAGTACTGTGCAGATGTTCGATCAACTCACGCACCTGATCCACCTTGATCGGCTTACCCTCCGCTTCCGGAGAAACGCGCACAAGATCGGGGTGATGGCCGGCTGCATGCAACTCACAACTGTGACAGTGACCGCAGGGAGCATCATTATTCGGCTGATGGCAAAGCAACAGGCTTGCCAATGTTTCTGCAAAGCCTTCCTTGCCAACACCTGCAGGACCTGACAGCAGCAAGGCATGCGGTAGACGGTCTGAGGCTCGCTGCTGCAGCAGACGCTGCCATTGTAGCTCACACCAGGGATAGAGTTGCTCAGCAGGCATCGATACTCTCCAGCCTTGCAAGCGCCTGACCGACAGCCTGTTGCACCTGCTCCAGCGGCGGGGCTGCATCAATCACGGCAAAGCGTTGCGGCTCGGCAGCCGCTCTCTGCAGATAAGAGTCACGTACTCGCTCAAAGAACACTTCCGCTTCGGCCTCGAAACGGTCCGGCATGCTGCGTGCACGTGCTCGTGCCATACCCTGACGGGCGGGTAGATCCAGCAGAATCGTGAGATCAGGTCTCAGCCCACCCTGCACAAGGGTTTCGAGCTGGGCTATGCGTGACTGATCCAGACCTCGCCCGCCCCCCTGATAAGCGTAAGTGGCATCGGTAAAACGATCACAGAGCACCCATGCACCCCGTTGCAGAGCAGGCCTGATACATTGTTCGATATGTTGCGCACGAGCTGCAAACATCAACAGCAGCTCAGCCAGTTCAGCGACCGGCTCATTGCGCGGAGCCAACAGCAGTTCACGGATCGATTCCGCCAACGGTGTTCCGCCCGGCTCTCGGGTACGCACGACATCCAGCCCTCGGCTCAAAAGCTGCTGATGGATGAATTCCAGGTTGGTGGTCTTGCCCACCCCTTCTATGCCTTCAACAGTGATAAAACGGCCTGTGCTCATCTGCGCTTAGTTCCCGGGTGATGAACGGTAATCCGCTCGCCGCTGCAATTGATACTCTCGCACGGCACGATTGTGTTCCTGCAGAGTGTTCGAAAACTGATGGGTTCCGTCACCCTTGGCAACAAAATACAGTGCCGAGCCCTCTTCAGGATTAAGTGCCGCACGTATCGCTTCACGACCGGCCAAGGCAATGGGGGTGGGTGGCAGCCCATCGATCACATAGGTATTCCAAGGCGTAGGACGTCGCAGATCAGCTCGTGTAATGCGACCTTCATAGCGCTCCCCCATGCCATAGATCACGGTTGGGTCAGTTTGCAGCCGCATGCCTCGCTCAAGGCGGCGCACAAACACACCTGCAATTCTGCCACGCTCGTCCGGCACACCGGTTTCCTTTTCGATGATAGAGGCCATGATCAGAGCCTCATAGGGTGACGCATAAGGCAGACCTTCTGTGCGTCCCTCCCAAGCCTGCTGCAGAAAGGCATTCAGATCCGCATGGGCACGCTCAAGCAACTGAAGGTCAGTCATACCCCTTTCAAAGTGGTAGGTTTCGGCCAGAAACAAACCTTCAATCGCCTCTTCATCACTGCCCAGATGAGCCAGCAGCTCCGCTTCAGTCATCTCTGCTGCACGCTGCTCAAGCACTTCACTGCTCGCCAGCGCCATCATCAGCTGACGGAAATTCATTCCTTCAATAAAGGTAAAACTGTAGTCGACCGTATCACCGGCCAACACCCGCTCCAGAAGCTGCCGCAAGCTCATACCTGGCTCGAGTCGATATTCACCGGCCCTGATCTGAGTAATCGATGGATTGAGCTTTGCCTCTATGCGCAGCCACAGAGGGTCATCAATCAAGCCCTCCTCAGCCAATTGTCGGGCAAAAGCACCAAACCAGGTGCCTCTTTCAACCATCAGAGAGCGTTCAGATTCCACTGCAAGCGGCTGATTCAGCTTCTGCTGCTGCAGCTTGTATCCGTAACCAAGAGCCAAGGCCCCAACGGTCACAATCAACACCAGCAGCAGTACAATTTTCTTCAGCATGAGATCATCCGTTGTTGCAGGGCTGCCTGCAGTTTTGCCGTAAATGGGCCTGGCGTATATCTGCGCTCTCCCAACCGGGTTATTGGCCAGATACCGATCAGGCTGTTACATATGAACAGCTCTTCGGCAGACTCAACCTCTGCAGGGGTATAGTACCCCTGTTCAGTTTCAAGCCCCAGATCAGCCGCCAGCTGCAACAGTTGATTGCGCACAACACCCTCGATTCCGGCCTGGTCCAGCAACGGTGTACAGAAACGGTGCTGCCTGATAAAGCACAGGTTGCTCATGGTACCTTCGACGACCCAGCCCTCGGTATCACACATAAGCCCTTCCCGTACCGCCGGATCGCTCCATTCATTACGCGCCAACACCTGCTCAAGCCGGTTCAGGTGCTTGATACCTGACAGCAGTGGCTGACGGGCCAGGCGCGTGCTGCACCAGCGTACCTGAACACCCCGCTCAGGCTGGTCCGGATACGTGGGCATTGGCGTTAACATCAGGATACGAAGCGGAGAAGCGGGATCAGGCGTCAAATAACCTCTGCCGCCACTACCACAGGAGAAGATCAGTTTGAGTACGGAGGGAGTCTCGGGAAGCGCCAAGTATTCAAGATCAGCTTCAAGCTGCCGCTCAAGGCCGGCAGCAGGTATACCAAGCCGCATACAGCCATTCATCAGTCGCTGCAGATGAGCCGGATAAAATACCGGCTTGCCATTGAGTACCAGCAACGTTTCAAAAAGGCCGTGACCGTAAGCGAGAGCACGATCGGTGACATCAATCTGTGTGGCCGGAAGGCCATTGACCAGCGTCTGCGCCTGCATGGAATATTGGGAGGCCAAGACGCCTCCCGTCCTCTTAAAGCCGATTGAAGATCAAGGTGCCGTTGGTGCCACCAAAGCCGAACGAGTTCGACATGGCTGCATCAATACGACAGCTCTGAGCTTCATGCGGAACGTAGTTCAGATCGCATCCTTCGGATGGATTGTCCAGATTGATCGTGGGCGGTGCAACCTGATCACGCAGAGCCAGAACACAAAACGCCGCCTCGACAGCACCCGCCGCGCCCAACAGATGACCGATCATCGATTTGGTGGAGCTCATGCGTACCTGTTCTGCCGCACTGCCCAGTACACGTTTTGCGGCATTGGACTCAGCGATATCACCAGCCGGAGTGGAGGTGCCATGAGCGTTGATATAGTGAATCATATCCGGACTGATGGCTGCATCATTGATCGCATTCTGCATCGCCAGAGCCGCACCTGCCCCATCCTCCGGCGGAGCCGTCATATGGAATGCATCATCACTCATGCCAAAGCCTGACAGCTCACAGTAGATATTTGCGCCACGCGCCTTGGCATGTTCATACTCTTCCAATACCAGAACACCGGCACCATCACCAAGCACAAAGCCGTCACGATCACGATCCCACGGACGACTGGCTGCCTGAGGAGCATCATTACGGGTCGACAGAGCACGAGCAGCCGAGAAGCCGGCCAGCCCCAACGGGGTTGTGGCCATTTCGGCACCACCGGCCACCATCACATCAGCATCACCATACTGGATCATGCGCATGGCATGACCAATGTTATGGGTACCTGTGGTACAGGCAGTAGTGATCGCAATATTAGGCCCACGGAAGCCATGTTTGATCGCCACATTGCCTGAAATCATATTGATGATACTGCCCGGCACAAAAAACGGCGATACCCGGCGGGGACCGCTGCCGTTAAGAATATCATGGGTTTTCTCGATCATCGGTAAGCCACCGATGCCGGAGCCAATGGCACAACCAATACGGTGAGAATTGGCGTCACTGGCTTCAATACCGGAATCGTCGATGGCCTGGGCTGCAGCGACCATTCCGTACTGAATAAACAGATCCATCTTGCGCCCCTCTTTGGGGCTCATGTAAGGCTCAAGATCAAAATTCTTGACCGATGCAGAAAAGCGAGTTGCGAATTGGGAAGCGTCAAAAAAATCGATGGGTGCCACACCGCTTTTACCGGCCAGGATATTGCTCCAGGTGTCCTTAACGGCACTGCCTACGGGTGTCAGCAGACCGATACCGGTCACAACAACTTTTCTGCGAGACATCCTACTCCTCCAGCCAAAGAAGGCCTGTACAAAAGAAAAGCCGCACTATATTCGCATATAGATGCGGCTTTTCGGCTAATTCGGTCGGGATTGATTACTGATGAGCGTTGATGTAATCGATCGCCAGCTGAACAGTCGTGATCTTTTCAGCTTCTTCATCAGGAATTTCAGTCTCGAATTCCTCTTCCAGCGCCATTACCAGCTCAACAGTATCCAGGGAGTCGGCACCCAGATCTTCAACGAAGGAAGCAGAGTTAACAACTTCTTCTTCTTTAACGCCCAGCTGTTCAGCGATGATCTTCTTTACGCGCTCTTCAATGTTACTCATATCTCTTCCTATTTTCTTCTCAACACCATCACATCGCAGGATGCGACATGGAATTTTAGAAAACCCATTACGCTCTGGCAACAAGCGTGACGGTCTGAATTTTATTTACCGTCAGCTGACGGCCAATTATCAACAAATCGGCGGAAAAAACAAATTTTTGTGATGTCCGCCTTTGTCCCTGATCAGGACATGTACATTCCGCCATTCACGTGAATGGTATCACCGGTGACATAGGCTCCGCCATCACCCGCAAGGAAGCCCACAACAGCGGCCACTTCTTCAGGCTGCCCAAGGCGGCTCATCGGAATCTGTGACTGCAGGTTCTGCTTGTGCTCATCAGCCAGGCCTGCCGTCATATCGGTGTCAATGAACCCCGGAGCGACGCAATTGACCGCAATATTGCGAGAACCAACCTCACGGGCCAGCGCACGCGTAAAGCCCTCCATGCCCGACTTGGCGGCCGCATAGTTGGCCTGCCCGGCATTACCCATGGACGCAACCACTGAGCTGACGCTGATAATGCGTCCCCAGCGCGCCTTGGTCATGCCACGCAGGCAACCTTTAACCAGACGATAGACAGACGTCAAATTGGTATTCAGAACCGAATCCCACTCATCGTCTTTCATTCGCATGAGAATATTGTCGCGCGTAATGCCAGCATTGTTCACCAGAATCTCGATGGTGCCAAAGTCGGCCTGAATCTGCTTCAGCACAGCATCAACTGATGCGGCGTCCGCCACATCCAGCACCATGCCACAACCCTTGTTGCCCACCTCAGTCAGATAGGCACTGATTGCATCCGCCCCCTTCTCACTGGTTGCGGTACCAATCACCACCGCGCCCTGTGACGCCAAGTTGATTGCTATCGCCTTGCCAATACCCCGGGTTGCGCCCGTCACCAGCGCCACTTTTCCTTCAATACTCATTCTGCCTTCCCAATCATCTGAATACTCAGCCCAGCGCCTTTTCCAGGCCTGCCGGATCACTGATCGACATCCCCACAAGAGCACGATCAATCTTCTTGTTCAAGCCCGTCAAAACCTTGCCGGGGCCGCACTCTATGAGTGTTTCAACGCCATCGGCGGCCATTTTCTGCACCGAGGCTGTCCACAGCACCGGACTGTAGAGCTGCTGCAACAGGTTATTTTTAAGGCTATCAAGATCACCAGGCACGTCAGCACTGACATTCTGCACCACAGGAATATGTGGCATCTGCAACTCAATCGCACTCATCGCTTGTGCCATCTGATCTGCCGCAGGGCGCATGAGCGCACAGTGAGAAGGTACGCTGACAGGCAACGGAATGGCCCGTTTGGCCCCGGCAGCCTTGCATGCTTCAATAGCTCGCTCAACAGCCGCTTTTTCGCCGGCAATGACAACCTGCCCCGGGCAATTGTAGTTCACGGGAGATACCACGGCACCCTTTGCAGCCGATTCACAGGCTGTCGCTATGGCGTCGTCATCAAGCCCCAGAATAGCAGCCATGGCACCGGTACCAGCCGGCACGGCCTGCTGCATATATTCCCCGCGCAGCTTGACCAGGCGAACACCATCCGCAAGGCTCATGGCTCCGGCACATACCAGCGCTGTGTACTCACCCAGACTATGACCTGCCATGACAGTCGGATTAGCACCACCACGCTGCTGCCACAGGCGCCATAGAGCAACACCTGCGGTTAACAGTGCAGGTTGCGTGTTCTCGGTACTGTTAAGCGCTTCCTCCGGGCCATTCTGGGTTATATCCCACAGATCAAAACCCAGCGCCTGCGAGGCCTCTGCGAAGGTTTCCTGAATAACCGGATGATCCGCAGCCAGCTCAGACAACATACCCAGCTGCTGAGACCCCTGACCGGGAAAAACGAAAGCAAGCGATTGAGACATGGCTTCCCCATTTCTGCACACGAGTGACTTCGCCCTTCAACGCTGCTGCTGAAGGACGCTCAAAGGGGGTAAGTGTACAACATTCGGGCGTAATTAGAACGTTTTGGCACTACCGTCACGGCTTTGCAGATCGAGCTCAAGCTGCTCACTGATACGCTCCGGCACATTCATTTGTGCCTCTGAGACCGCCTGATCAAGCGCGTAGCCAAAACAGCTGCGATTGGCACCACCGTGACTCTTGACCACAATCCCCTGCAGCCCAAGCAAGCTTGCACCATTACGGCGACCGGGATCCAGCTGAGCCTGCAACTCCTGCAACACAGGCCGAGCCAACAATGCCAACAGACGACGATAGAGATTAAGACCAAAACTGCGCCTCAGCTTGCGACTGATCAATCTTGCCAGCCCCTCGCTGCTCTTGAGCGCAATATTGCCAACAAAACCGTCACACACCACCAAATCCGCTCGACCTGAAAAAACCCCATCACCTTCAACAAAGCCAACGTAGTTGAGTTGCTTTTGCTCTGCCAGCAGGCGCGAGGCCAGCCTCACCTGCTCATTACCCTTGATCTCTTCAGCACCAATATTGAGCAACCCAACACGTGGACGGTCGATATTTTCCACCGCCCTGACCATAACAGATCCCATGATGGCAAACTGCAGCAGGTGGCTGGCGGTACAATCCACATTGGCACCAAGATCCAACATATAGCAGTGACCATTCACGGTCGGAACAGCCGAAGTGATGGCCGGTCGATCAATCCCTGGCAAGGTCTGCAAAATACCGCGCCCCAGCACCATCAGTGCCCCCGTATTTCCGGCACTGACACAGGCATGGGCACGACCATCAGCAACGGCCTGTAGAGCAAGGTACATGGAAGAGTCCTTGCGACGACGCAGCGCAAGTGCGGGCTTTTCATCCATGGCAACAACAGAATCGGCATGAACGACAGCAAGACGATCTAATTCAATGGAAGTGCAGTGTGACAAAAGAGGGGCTATCTGCTCCTGCCTGCCAACCAGAAGAATCCGGAGGGAGGGATGACGCCGCAAGGCATCAATGGCAGCAGGAACGGTAACGCGGGGACCGAAGTCCCCGCCCATTGCATCAACCGCGATGCAATATCCAGCCGTCAAGCTTACTCGTCGCCCTGGGCGATGACCTGACGACCACGGTAAAAGCCGTCAGCGCTGACGTGGTGACGACGGTGTACTTCACCGGTAGTTGCGTCTACAGCCAGAGTCGGGCCGCTCAGTGCATCGTGTGAGCGACGCATATCGCGCTTTGAACGAGACTTTTTGTTCTGCTGTACTGCCATGGTATATAGCTCCTGGTTTAACTCTTATCGGCCTTTTCTTTAAGCTGGGCCAATACACTGAAAGGGTTTGGTTTTTCTTCCTGCGTCCGGGCCGTCTCTGCGTCACCGAACGAGGTCTGAATACTGCAATCATCGTGAAAAGGCACGAGCGGCAGGCTCAGCATCAACTCATCCTCGATGATGGGCAGCAGTTCAATCTCGTCCGTTTCCATGATCAAAGGATCATAGCAACGGGGCAGATTCTGTGCCTGCTCGCCTGTCAGTGTCACGGCAAGATTGAGCGATGCATCAATCTCGACACTGACGGGCTCAAGGCAACGCTGACAAGTCATACGGACCTTGCCATGCGCTTCGCCACTGATAACCCGCAAGCGCTGTTCATCCTTGGCAAACCGGATCTGGACCTCAACGGTACCTTCACTATCCACAAGACAGGAAGCCAATCGGGGCATATCAGCTATATTGGCTGTGCCTCTGAATTCGGCCTCCCGCTCTGCCAGTTTGCGAGGGTCAACTTTCTTCGGTAATGGACCGTACGACATAAGCGCGCAATTCTATGGTCAGAACCCCGTCCTGTCAAAGAAAATAGGGTTTCAGAGATTAATTTTAGGGTTAACATGGACACGACAGGTTTTATTTCGCAGCCGTGTAAGGATATCCCATGTTGCCCAACCTTGTTCTAGCTTCCAGCTCCCCCTGGCGTCGCCAGGTACTCGACAAGCTTGGCCTGCCCTACCGCACCAAGCACCCCGATATTGATGAAACCCCAATACCAACAGAAGCGCCTGCAGATCTGGTCGCTCGCCTGGCACTGGAAAAAGCCAAGGCGGTGGCTCCCACCTTCAAGGACGCACTGATCATCGGCTCCGATCAGGTTGCAGTACTGGATGATCAGATCATCGGCAAGCCCGGCACTCACGAGCGTGCCCGACAGCAACTAAAAGATGCATCAGGTCGCACATTGACCTTTTTAACCGGCCTTTGCCTGCTGAATACCGCCACCGGGCAGCATCAACTGGCGGTCATACCCTATCATGTGCATTTTCGCCCGCTCAGCGATCAACTGATCGAGGGATATCTGCAGCATGAGCAGCCTTATAACTGTGCCGGCAGCTTCAAGTCGGAAGCTGCCGGCATTGTACTCTTTGAGCGCCTCGAAGGGGATGACCCCAATGCTCTGATTGGACTGCCATTGATTGAGCTGGTCCGAATGCTTGAGCAGGAAGGGATCAACCTCTTCCAGATTTCAGCGTAGCACTTGCTCAGAACTCAGTCCGAGCTCCAGCGACAACTGCTTGGCGACCCCAATACCCAGCCGCTCGATAATACGATCCAGCGGCTGAGGCCGAGCGGTATAATCAACCAACTTCTCGACCCCGACGACTTCACGTGCCACCATGGTGGTACTGCCAAGTCCGTCAATCAAGCCCAGATCAAGCGCTTGCTCTCCCGTCCAAATCAACCCCGAAAACAATTCATCGCCACCCTTCAACCGATCACCACGCCCATTCTTCACCTCGCGGATAAACTGCTGATGTGTGGTTTCCAGTACCGTTTGCCAAAACTCACGATCCTCATCCTTGAGAGGACTGAAAGGATCGAGGAACGCCTTGTTCTCACCGGCGGTCAATGTGCGACGCTCAACACCGATCTTCTCAATCAGGTCTACAAAGCCGAAGCTGGATGAGATCACACCAATTGAACCGACCAGGCTTGCCTTGTCGGCATATATCTCATCGGCCGCAGCGGCCATGTAATAGGCGCCTGATGCACCAATATCCGTGATTACCGCGTAAAGTTTTTTCTGTGGATACAGCTCACGCAGGCGCTTGATCTCGTCATAGACATATCCGGACTGCACCGGACTGCCACCGGGGCTGTTGATCCGCATCACCACGGCATGACTGCGGTCCGCTTTGAAAGCATTACGCAGCGCGGTAATGATGGCATCAGCACTGGCTTCTTCTCCATCCATGATTGGCCCCGACACCTCAACCACGGCGGTATGTGCCTGAGGCACCACATCCTCCGCATTGAAGTTACTTCCTGACCAGAACAGCCACAACAGCGCAAACAGATATGAAAATGTAAGCAGCTTGAAGAAAATACCCCAGCGGCGCGCACGCCTATGTTCTACATTCAGACTGTTAACGACTTTTTCAATCAGGCGCCACTCACGCTGTGTACTCGGGCGATCCACTTCCCTTGCATCCGTTGGTGTTTTTGATGATTCCGTATCCTGTGACCGGCCCACTTCTTCCGGTTCACCCCAATGATTATCGCTCACATTAATCCCTCAACTGATAAGTTTGTTGCGCTCACCATCAAGCCACTGCTCCAATTCAGGGAAGTGGTGCACTTCCCTGACTGGCTTGAGCACTTTGAGGCGGTCAATATGATGAGCACCATAGCTGACCGCAACCGTATCGATTCCGGCACGGCTGCCCATCTCAAGATCGTATTCCGTATCACCGATCATCAATGCTTCGTGCCGCTCCACACCCGTCTGCTCAAGAATCTCGTGCAGCATGTGCGGATCTGGCTTGGACGTGGTTTCATCCGCGCAGCGCGACAACTCAAACAACCAGCCCAAGCCTGTTTCGGCAAGCACGTGTTCAAGCCCGCGACGGCTTTTGCCGGTTGCAACCGCTAGCCGATATCCCTTGCGGTGAAGGCTTTCAAGCGTATGCTGCACTCCGGGAAACAGCGCAGTCGGTGTTTCATCCACACCCAGATAATAGTGGGCATATTGCCGGGTCATAGGCTCAATAACCTCATCACCCGAGGCCGGAAACAGTATTCTGAGCGCCTCAGGCAAACCCAGTCCGATGATATCGCGCGATGCCTCTTCCGTCGGCAGTGGCAGCTCAAGATCTCGTGCCGCAGCACGAATACTGGAGACGATGCGTCCGGTCGAGTCGATTATGGTACCGTCCCAGTCAAAAATCAGCAGCTTATACAAGCCAGACTCCTTAAAAATCACACTACAGTGTGTCTTTCCATGCCTCAGTTTTCTTGCCGTGTTGGCCAGATCAACAGCTCACCCACATCCACATGCTCGGGCTGCGACAGGGCATACATAATGCCGTTGGCGATATCCTCGGGCTTAAGCATGGCCGAGTCGTTACCGTACATGTTGCTTTTGACGATGCCACGAATCTTGTCATGACCAATACTGTCTGGCAGTTCGGTATCAACCGAGCCCGGCTGTATATCGGTCACACGCACACCAAAGCGGATCGACTCCTTTCGCAGGGTCTCGGAAATAGCCCTGACCGCATGCTTGGTGCCGGCATAAACACCCGCACTGGGATAGGTCGTACGTGCAGCAATCGAACTGACATTGACAATATGACCCCGCTTGCGTTCCGCCATCCCTGAATACACGGCATTGATCGCATAAAGTACGCCCTTGATGTTCACATCGATCATGCGTTCCCACTCATCAACACGACCGTTAATGATCGGACTGATCGGCATGGTGCCGGCGTTGTTGATCAGGATATCGATACCGCCGCCCTCAGCCAGACGCAGGCCAAGCGACTCCATGGCAGCGCGGTCGGATACGTCGACCGGTTCTACACGTACCTGGGCGCCCTGTTGGCTCAACTCCTGCGCCAGCGACTGCAGGCGATCAGCGCGGCGGGCCGAGAGCACCACCTCAGCACCCTCGACCGCCAAAGCACGCGCTACCGCTTGACCAATACCCGAGCTCGCACCGGTTACCCAGGCACGCTTTCCTTTGAAAGTCATTCGCTTACCCATTTAAATTAAACGTATTTCAATATCAGTAACAAAACCTATTTTGACCCATGCCTCAGGACACGTCCACAGCCTCTTCTCAACGAAAAAACCGCTGACGCAAGCGACAGCGGTTTTTTGGTGGATCAAATCAGCCGATCAACGATGCTTGAATTCAGGCTTGCGCTTTTCAGCAAAGGCATTCATGCCTTCTGAGCAGTCTTCAAAAGCAAAGGTGGACTGGAAGGCATGGCGCTCATGACGGAGTCCATCCGCCAAATGAGCATCCACAGCCATATTGACGGCCTGCTTGATCATAGCCACGGCCGGAGCCGAGTTGGATGCGATCTTGCGCGCCGTCTTGAAGGCGGCCTCAAGCAACTCCTCCGCCGGTACGATACGCGACACCAAACCACTGCGTTCGGCTTCTTCAGCATCCATCATGCGACCGGTGAGACACATCTCCATCGCCTTGGCCTTGCCCACCGCCTTGGTCAGTCGCTGAGTACCACCGGCACCAGGCATGGTGCCGATGCCGATCTCGGGCTGGCCAAACTTGGCGGTTTCAGCGGCAATGATGAAGTCACAGGCCATGGCCATCTCGCAGCCACCGCCGAGTGCAAAACCTGCCACGGCCGCGATCACCGGCTTGCGCGCTTCATCAATGGCGCGCCAGCCGTCACGCTTCACGTAGGGAAAGTTCAGCGCATACAGGGAGGCGAAGTTGTGCTCTTTCATCTCCTTGATATCGGCACCAGCCGCAAACACCTGCTCACCACCGGTCAGCATGATGCAGCGGACATTGTCATCCGCTTCCAGAGCATCAATCGCTTGCCCCAGCTCAGAGGTCAATTGCAGGTTCAGCGCGTTCAACGCCTTTGGGCGGTTCAGCGTGACGATACCGACACCATCACGCACCTCCACCAGAACTGTTTCAAATTCCATGATCATACCTTTTACTTCGGATGACGACGGCTCTGCACGAAGCGGAAGCGGTTGGACACAAACGCGTAGTCTGTCAGGCTAGCATTGGCAGCCGGGTTGCCACCAGTCGCATGGAAGTCACTGAATGCCGCACTCTGGTTGACGAATACACCGCCGGTCAGGTTGACACTCAGTGCCACACAGGCATCCAGCGCCGCTTCTTCAATCTTCTCAAGCTGAGCATCATCACTACTGTAGCAGCCCATGGTGATGGCGCCATGCTTCTTCACGATGTCACGTGCCAACTCAATGCTGTGGTCACGGCTGTCACTGCGCACGATAAAGCTGATCGGACCAAACAGCTCCTGCCCCCAGACATCTTCCTTGGCGGCATCGATAGTCATGATCAGCGGGCTGCGTACACGCGCACTCTCGAATTGCGGATGTGTCAGACGCTCGGAGTCGCGCACCACTGTACCCAATGACTTGCTGTCATCAATACGTTTGTCAGTGGCTTCGGACTGAATGGCGCCCAGCACCATGGCGGCACGGTCAGGATCAGACAGGAACTTGGTTACGCCGGTTGCAAGCGCTTCAGCTACTTCATCAAAGCTCTTGTGACCAAGATCGGTATCGATACCGTCTTTCGGCACAAAAATGTCCTGAGTGGTGGTACACATCTGACCGGAATACAGGCTCAGAGTGAACGCCAGGTTACGCACCATGCCTTTGAAGTCATCGGTAGAGTCGATGACGATAGTGTTGGCACCGGCCTTCTCGGTATATACCTGCGCCTGCGGGCAGTTCTGTTCCAGCCAGTCACCAAACGCGGTGTTGCCGGTAAAGTCGATCAGCTTCACTTCCGGACGCTGAGCCAGGGTCATGGTTTCCGGCTTGGCAGCATCAGCATCAACAAACAGAGACACGATATGCGGTGGCAGTCCCTGCTCTTTCAGCACTTCCTGCGCAACCTTAACGCTGATCGCCGCCGGCAGTACAGCAGCCGGATGCGCCTTGACCACTACCGGGTTACCGGTCACGAGAGACGCAAACAGGCCCGGGTATGTATTCCAGGTCGGGAAAGTGGAGCAACCGATCACCAGCGCAACACCACGGCCACAGACAGTGAACTTCTTCTCCATTACCAGCGGGTCATGTTTGCCCTGCGGCTTGGTCCAGGTCGCCTGAGTCGGCACGCTGGCCATGGTTTCATAACCATAGGCAACGGCCTCAAGGCCGCGGTCCTGGGCGTGCGGGCCACCGGCCTGGAACGCCATCATGAAACCTTGACCGGATGTATGCATCACCGCATGGGCGATCTCGAAGCTGCGCTTGTTCAGACGATCCAGAATCTCAAGACAGATACCAGTACGCCCTTCAACACCTGCGTCACGCCAAGCTTTCCGCGCTTCTTCCATCGCCGGCAGCAGCTTGTCCATATCCACGGTCGGGTACTGAATGTTCATCTCGATGCCGTAAGGGGACACTTCGGCACCGGTGCGACCGCTGATACCCGGCATATCCAGCTCGAACGGCTGGTTCAGATGGGCCTTGAACGCCGCCTCTCCGTCTTCAGCAGCGGTTTCACCGTAGGCGCGAGGGCTCGGATTTTCAGACCAGGGGCTGAAGTAATCGCGGCTATGAATCGCTTTCAGTGCGCCATCCAAAGTCGCTTTATGCTTGGCAAAAAGATTGTCGCTCATCAGGGTCTCCCATTGTGCTGAACGCCGGATCTGTTACGGCGCAAGCTTATTCTGATTATGTATTCTGCATACGTTGACAGCATTGCTGCACGCAAAGATCAGAAGCATTACTGCAGGTGATAGCAGCATCTGCGCGCGATCGTGACTATAGTAGTCGTTATGATCCAACACGATACAACAAAGATTGTGATACGAAAAGAACAATATAGGTGCTAAATATTGTATCTCTTTTCAATTTTAGGTTAACCTTGCGCCAACTGTCGGGCCGCTTTGCCGGATTACTACAACTTATATATATGCAAGCTGCAGGCCCCATGATTGTTGCCAATACGGCGGACGCATCCACAAGCTTAGCCGCTTTACCGGATGCGTAAAATAACAAAACACAGATGACGGTAATTCTATGCAACACGAGTATCAGGACATCCTTGTTTCTGAGGTTATTGATGGTGTTCTGACCATCACCCTCAACCGCCCGGAAGCCTACAACGCGCTGCGTACCCAGCTGCTCAGCGAGCTGGCGGACGTACTCCAGCAGTGCAGTGACAATGACAGTGTCCGCGCTGTTGTCATCACTGGCAACGAAAAAGTCTTTGCCGCCGGGGCTGACATCAAGGAAATGGCGGCACTTGACGCTGTGGGCGTACTTAACGATCCGCGCGTTCTGCACTGGCGTCGTATTGCCCAATTCCCCAAGCCCCTGATCGCCGCCGTAAACGGTTTTGCACTGGGTGGCGGCTGCGAACTGGTGATGCATGCCGACATCGTGATTGCCGGTGACAATGCCCAGTTTGGCCAGCCGGAAATCAATCTTGGTATTATTCCCGGCGCCGGGGGTACACAGCGCCTGATTCGCACCGTCGGCAAATCGATGGCGATGCAGCTGGTGCTGTCTGGCGAATTCATTTCTGCCCAGCAGGCTCGGGACTTCGGATTGATCAGCGAAGTTACCATTCCGGAGCGTTCACTGGAGCGTGCAACTGAACTGGCGCGCAAGATCGCAACCAAGCCGCCCATTGCCGTACGCCAGGCCAAGGAAGTTTTGCTCAAGGCATACGATACCACTTTGGACAGCGGCCTGAGCCTTGAGCGAAAGGCGTTCACCCTGCTCGCCGCCACTGAAGACCGCAATGAAGGCATCGCTGCGTTCATGGAAAAACGTAAACCGAACTTCACAGGAAAATAACCGCCATGGCATACGAAACCATCGAATTTGAAATTACCGAAGGGGTTGCAGTACTGACCCTGAACCGTCCTGATCGGATGAACAGTTTCAACACTCAGATGCATGGCGAAGTTCGCGATGCGCTGAAGCAGGTGAAGAAAGATGGCAGTGTCCGCTGCCTGCTGATCACCGGTAATGGTCGCGGTTTCTGCGCCGGCCAGGACCTGAGCGATCGTAACGTGGATCCCAATGCCGAGATGCCGAATCTGGGCGAGTCCATCGAGAAAAACTACAACCCACTGATCCGGACCCTGCAGGGCCTCGAAATGCCGGTTATCTGTGCTGTAAACGGCGTTGCCGCCGGCGCGGGTGCCAACATCGCCTTTGCCTGCGACATCGTACTGGCAGCGCGCTCCGCCTCCTTCATTCAGGCATTTTGCAAGATTGGTCTCGTGCCGGACTCCGGCGGCACCTGGACGCTGCCGCGTCTGGTCGGCCACGCCCGCGCCATGGCCCTGTCCATGTTGGGTGACAAAATCAGTGCCGAACAGGCTCAGAGCTGGGGCATGATCTGGCAGGTGATCGATGACGAGCAGCTGAAGGATGAAGCACTCTCCATGGCCAAGCGTCTGGCGACTCAGCCAACCAAGGGTCTGGCTCTGATCAAGCGTGCCATTCAGTCCAGCTGGGACAACAGCTTCGATGAGCAGCTGGATCTTGAACGTGACCTGCAGACTTTGGCCGGTCGCACCGAAGACTACCGTGAAGGCGTCAAAGCGTTCATGGAAAAACGTCAGCCCGACTTCAAAGGCAAGTGATCCATGTTTGATACTAATTCCGTTATTGGTGTAATTGGTGCAGGTACCATGGGTGCCGGTATCGCTCAGGTAGCGGCTCAGGCCGGTCACCCGGTATTGCTGTTTGATGCCGCTGAAGGCGCAGCCGCTCGCGGTCGTGACGGCGTTGCCAAGGGGCTGCAGAAGCTGGTCGAGCGCGGCAAGATGACGGCAGAAGCGGTTGAAGCGCTGGTTGCACGCATCACTCCCATCGCCTCGCTTGAAGAGATGGCGCCCGCCGCACTGGTGGTTGAAGCCATTGTCGAGCGGCTTGACGTGAAGCAGAGCGTATTCGGACAGCTGGAAGAGATCTGTTCCGAAAGCACGGTACTGGCCACCAACACCTCCTCCATCTCCGTAACCGCCATAGGCAGCACGCTGAAGCGTCCGCAGAACCTGGTGGGCATGCATTTCTTCAACCCGGCTCCGATCATGAAGCTGGTGGAAGTGATCAGTGGTCTGGATACACGCCAGGACGTGGCCGATGCCATTTATAGCCTTTCCGCCAGCTGGGGCAAGAAGCCGGTTCATGCCAAGTCTACACCGGGCTTTATCGTTAACCGTGTAGCGCGCCCCTTCTATGCAGAAGGTTTCCGTATCTCGCAGGAAGGCGGTGCTGATAACGCCACCATCGACGCGGTCATTCGTGAAGCCGGCGGTTTCCGTATGGGGCCGTTCGAGCTGACCGACCTGATCGGCCATGACGTGAACTATGCGGTGACCTCCTCCGTGTTCGCGGCCTACTACAACGACCAGCGTTTCCTGCCCTCCCTGATTCAGCTTGAACTGGTCAATGCCGGTCACTTCGGCCGCAAGAGCGGCAAGGGCTTCTACGACTACAGGGAAGGCGCGGTCAAGCCTCAGCCTCAGACGGCCGAAGCTGCTGAAAAGCCGGCCAGCGTTACCATCGAGGGTGAGCTGGGTGTTGCCGAGCCGCTGGTCGCTCAGTTTGAAGCCGCCGGTATTGAAGTGATTCGCACCGAAGGCGATGGCCGCATCCGCGTCGGTGATGCCACACTGGTCCTGACCAATGGCCAGTTCAGCACCGTCCGTGCCGCCGAGACCGGCTACCGCAACCTGATTCAGTTTGATCTGGCACTGGATTACGCGGCCTCAACCCGCATTGCGCTGGCTCCGGCTGATCAGGCCGATGCCGACGCCGTACGCCAGGCCACCGGCCTGTTCCAGGCGGCCGGCAAGGCGGTCAGCGTGATCGATGATATCCCGGGTATGATCGTGATGCGCACCCTGGCCATGCTGGCCAACGAAGGCTTCGACGCCGTCAATCAGCAGGTATGCAACGAGGAAGCGGTCGATATCGCCATGCAGGGTGGTGTCAACTATCCGCGCGGGCCGATCAGCTGGGCAACGGAAGTAGGCCTGGGCCGCATTCTGAATGTGCTGCGCAACATTGGCGCCAGCTATGGTGAAGACCGCTATCGTCCGTCTCCCCTGCTGCTGCGAAAGGTTGCAGGAGGGCGTAAGGCATGAGCGTTGACAACATGACTCCGGAGCAACTTGCCGTTGCCTGCAGCGAAGCAATGCATACCACTGACTATGCCGCACAGGGACTTGAGATCAGCATTGACGAGACTCGCCCCGGCTATGCCCGTCTGAGCATGACCGTACGCAAGGATATGCTGAACGGTCACGGCATGTGTCACGGCGGCTTTATTTTCGCCTTGTCAGACACGGCCTTTGCCCACTCCTGCAACAGCTACAATAAAGTAACGGTTGCCAGCGGTTGCAGCATTGAATACGTCGCTCCCGGCTTCCTCGGTGATCGTCTCACCGCGGTTGCACAGGAGCGTCAACGCAAGGGACGCACCGGCGTGTATGACATCACTGTCTATAACCAGAACAATGAAGAGCTGGCTTTCTTCCGCGGCAAGTCCTACCAGATCAAGGGTAGTGTCATCCCGGAAGACGAGACCACGGCCTGAGGAGAAACCCAATGAAAGACGCTTTTATCTGTGATGCGATCCGCACGCCGATCGGTCGTTATGCCGGTGCTCTTGCCGGCGTGCGCGCCGATGACCTGGGCGCCATTCCGATGCAGGCGCTGATGCAGCGTAACCCGGATGTTGACTGGAGCCAGGTGGATGACGTGATCTACGGTTGTGCCAACCAGGCCGGTGAAGACAACCGCAACGTAGCACGCATGTCCTCTCTGCTGGCTGGCCTGCCGGTGAGCGTTCCAGGCACGACCGTTAACCGTCTGTGCGGTTCCGGCATGGATGCAGTTGGCCTTGCGGCCCGCTCCATCAAGTCCGGTGACTGTGAACTAATGATCGCCGGCGGCGTCGAGTCCATGTCCCGCGCACCTTTTGTGATGGGTAAGGCCGAATCCGCTTTTACCCGCAATCCGAATGGTCTGTATGACACCACTATCGGCTGGCGTTTCATCAACCCGCTGATGAAATCTCAGTACGGCGTGGACTCCATGCCGGAAACCGCCGAGAACGTTGCGGCCGACTTCAATGTAAGCCGTGAGGATCAGGACGCCTTTGCCTTCCGCAGCCAGCAGCGCACCGCTACTGCTCAACAGAATGGCAAACTGTCCCAGGAGATCGTGCCGGTCACCATTCCCCAGCGTAAGGGTGGCCCCAAGGTCGTTGACACTGACGAGCACCCCCGTGCCGATACCACCATGGAAATCCTGGCGGGGCTAAAAGCACCGTTCAGAGCTGGCGGTTCCGTAACGGCGGGTAACGCGTCCGGCGTCAATGATGGTGCCTGTGCCCTGCTGATCGCCTCCGCTGAAGCCGCCAAGGCCCACGGCCTGACACCGAAAGCGCGCATTGTCGCCATGGCGACAGCTGGTGTTGAACCACGCATCATGGGCTTCGGTCCGGCACCGGCCGCACGCAAGGTTCTGGCCAAGGCCGGGCTCAAAATTGAAGATATGGACGTCATCGAGCTGAACGAAGCGTTTGCTGCTCAGGCACTGGCCGTCACCCGCGATCTCGGCCTGCCGGATGATGCGGCCCATGTAAACCCGAATGGTGGTGCCATCTCTCTGGGACACCCGCTGGGCATGAGTGGTGCGCGCTTGATCACAACTGCCATGTACGAACTGCACCGTACCGGTGGCCGTTATGCACTGTGCATGATGTGCATCGGTGTCGGCCAGGGTATTGCAACAATTATTGAACGAGTCTGATGCTGCGGCTTCAGGAATCTAATAATTATTAACCTACAAGCAACGGGATAATAATAAGCATGAACTATCAACAGCCAATGATGCGCGGTTCCCTTGAAGAAATCGAAACAGCCAGCATCGACGAACTGCGTTCTCTGCAGCTGCGCCGTATGCGCTGGAGCCTGGCGCACGCCTATAACAACGTACCCCACTTCAAACAGAAGTGTGATGAAAAGGGTGTGCACCCGCACGAGCTTAAGTCTCTGGAAGACCTGAAGCACTTCCCGTTCACCACCAAGCAGGATCTGCGCGACAACTATCCATACGGCATGTTCGCCATTCCGATGGAAGATGTAGTGCGTATCCACGCCTCTTCCGGTACGACCGGCAAGCCGACCGTAGTGGGTTATTCCCAGAACGATATCGACACCTGGGCCAACGTAGTTGCACGCTCCATCCGCGCTGCTGGCGGCCACCGCGGTGACAAGGTTCACGTTGCCTATGGTTACGGCCTGTTTACCGGTGGTCTGGGCGCACATTATGGTGCCGAGCGCCTGGGCTGCACCGTCATCCCGATGTCAGGCGGCCAGACCGAGAAGCAGGTTCAGCTGATTCAGGATTTCGAGCCGGATCTGATCATGGTGACTCCGTCCTACTTCTTGAACATTCTGGATGAGATGGAACGCCAGGGCGTAGACCCTCGCAAGATCCGTCTGCGTACCGGTATCTTCGGCGCCGAGCCCTGGACCGGTGAGATGCGCAAGAGCATCGAAGAGCGTGCCGGTATCGATGCGGTCGACATCTACGGCCTGTCCGAAGTCATGGGACCGGGTGTGGCGATGGAGTGTATCGAAACCAAAGACGGCCCCACCATTTGGGAAGACCACTTCTATCCGGAGATCATCGATCCGAACACCGGCGAAGTACTGCCGGATGGCGAGTACGGTGAACTGGTGTTCACGTCTCTGACCAAGGAAGCGATGCCGGTTGTGCGTTACCGCACTCGCGACCTGACTCGCCTGCTGCCGGGCACCGCTCGCTCCATGCGTCGCATCGACAAGATTACCGGTCGTTCCGATGACATGCTGATCATCCGTGGGGTGAACGTGTTCCCGACCCAGATCGAAGAGCAGATTCTCAAGGTCGAAGCACTGGCGCCCCACTATGAGATCGTTGTCACCAAGAACGGCAACCTGGACATGGTTGAAGTGAAGGTGGAGCTGACTCCGGCAGCAACTGCAGCCAACAAGGATGCCGTCACCAAGGAGCTGTCACACCACATCAAGTCCTACATCGGCATCAGCACCCGCATCACCATTGGTGAGCCGGGTACCATTGCCCGCTCTGAAGGCAAGGCACAGCGTGTGTCTGACCTGCGCAACAAGGGCTGAATCGGGCTTGTCCCATTACGCAAAAGGCCGGTCATGATGACCGGCCTTTTTGTTGCGTCGTACGCCTGCCTGCTGCAGGAGGGCGCACATCAGCACTCATGCATGGCTGACTTCGATAATACGCACGTGGCTGTGTTTGCCATCCGGCAGGCGCCAGTCGATGGTCTGCCCCACTTCCAGCCCCAGCAGCGCTGACCCTATCGGCGCCACAATTGAGATCCCGTCTTCACGGCCAGCCATCTGATGCGGGTAGCACAGCGTACGCTGGAATGTTTTGTCACTTTCCTCCACCTTGAAGGTCACGGTGGAGTTCATCCGCACCACATCATCCGGCAGCTGTTCAAGCGGCACAATGTCGGCACGCTCCAGCTCCGTCCGCAAGCCATCCAGTGCGGGATTGTCCCGGTGCTCTTTCCGCTCCAGCATGGCTTCCAGTTGGTCAACGTCCTTCTCGGACACCTTGATTCCGGGCATTTCAGCCATTTTCAACTCCATCATTGTGACAACAGGTTGTACCTGGCTTGAGGTACAACGATAAATAAAAAGGATCAGTGGGAAAAGCGAAGTGCACCCGACGACCTGTACCGTGCTGATACAGGTCTATCAGCGTCAGCGGCAGGTTGGCGGGGCCTGAACAAGACAGGCCGCAGGTTTCTGAGTACTGATCGGGTGATGCATGACAACGTTCAAAACTGAGAAGGCGCCCCCATGAGGCGCCTTCTGAATATTAGGTATGTTGACAGCTATTGTTAACGTTTTACCGACCTGAACGCAAGCCCCCTCAGGCGTTGATGATTCATATAACGAAAAGTTTCGGTCCCGAGCGTTATCTTGTATCATCATATCCTTATATTAAGTCGGGTATCACGATGCAACTGAGCCGTTTCAGCGATTATACGCTCCGAGTCCTGTTCTATGTCGCAACCCATACCGATCGTCTCTCGACCCTGAGTGAAATCGCGACATTCTATGACATCTCGATCGAGCACCTGCGCAAGGTTGTTCACGCTCTTGGCAAACGGGGCTATTTGAGTACCTTCCGCGGCAAGAAAGGGGGCATTTGCCTTGCCCGCCCCCCCGAGCAGATTAACATCGGTGAAGTGGTAGCCCATTCCGAAGGTACATCCCCGCTGGTGGACTGCAACAGCCAGCCCTGCCGTCTTGCCGGTCAATGCACTCTCCAAGGTGCCCTTGCCCGTGCTCAGCAGGCTTTTTTCGATACCCTCAAGGAGTACACGCTTGCTGACCTGCTGCGCAGTGACTCGATGCAGGCCAACCTGATTACCCACACCAACAGCTAGCCTCATCGCGGTACACACCCACGCCAACAGTTGCAGATTCCGGATAGACGATACCCGCTGCAGCTGAGAGAATGCCGTTTTGCATTTCAGGAGCTGTAATGTTGAAGGATCGTCACCCGGCATTTCTGGCTGCGCTCTGGATGACCGGCGCACTGTTCTCGTTCATGGCCATGGCTGTTTCCGGACGTGAGTTGACAGCTGAATATACCACCTACCAAATTCTGTTTTTCCGCAGCGTAATTGGCGTTGTCCTGATCGGTGCACTGGTGGCCAAAACCGGCATTGAACAGCTGCGCACCACCCGTCCCGGCGCGCACCTGGTGCGCAACATCGCTCATTTCGGTGGTCAGTATGGCTGGTTTTATGGCCTGGCCTGGATCTCGCTGGCGGAGGTGATCGCCATCGAGTTCACCACTCCTGTCTGGACGGCCCTGCTGGCCTGGCTGCTGCTGGGTGAGCGACTTACACTGCCCAGAGTGCTGGCGGTGGCGCTGGGTATTGCCGGCCTGCTGCTGATACTGCGCCCCGGCATGGGCGTGCTGCACCCGGCCTCACTGGCCGTATTGGCAGGCGCGTTCGGCTATGCTCTCTCTTACATTCAGACCAAGTCACTGACTCGCACCGACACCCCACTGTGCATCCTGTTCTACATGACCCTGATGCAGCTTCCCTTCGGCATGGTCCCATCACTGCTTGACTGGAAAAGCCCTACCCTTGAAGCCTTGCCCTGGATACTGGTCGTCGGCGTCACCGCCATGAGTGCACATTACTGTATGGCACGCGCATTCAAACTGGCTGACGCGACCGTTGTTGTACCGATGGACTTCATGCGTCTGCCCCTGATCGCACTGGTAGGTTATCTGTTTTATCAGGAACTGATCGACTGGTATGTACTGGCGGGCGCTGCGCTGATGTTCAGCGGCAACCTGATCAACATCCGCGCAGAGCAGCGCAAGGCGCCGCTACGGCAGGAGATCAGAGCACATCAGTCACCAGAATGAGTTCGCAGGCGCCATCGCCGGTATCTTCCCGCGACATGGAGCTGCGCCAGCGCCAGCCGTCTTCGCCGCGGGCCTCAACCAGAAACCCGCGCAGGCTTACCGTGCTGCCGGAATTGACACGATCCAGTGCCTCTCTGACTTGATCGTTGGCCGGAATCAGGTGCATATTGGCACTGCTGATCTCAACTTCACGCTGGGGAATCGGCAACTGTTCGGTGCGCCAGTAATACCATCGACCCGACTGACGTATGGTAAACTGACGCGCAATTTCCGGCTCGGCCATACGCCCCCAGCCCAGCGCGAAGTCCCAGGGGGAAAGATCTGCCTCACGCCCCATTCGATAGCGCTCTCGAGCCAGCACCCGGGCTTCCAGCGCGAACTCGGCCAACAGACGCAGCGAATACTGCCCGAATTCAAGCTCGGCTGGCGGGGTTAAATTCTGTTGCAGCGGCTCGGCAGACACAGGTGCCAATGACACCTGCGGCAGCTCAGACGACTCTGGTACCGGTGAATGGGAACGTCCCATCCACAACAGAACAACGATCAGGGCAAGTAACACCAGATGCCATCGCCGAATCAGACTCATGCGGTATTCTCCTGAATGAAACTGCCGTCCATCATATCACTTTGAAATTCGACAGGATGCCATGCAACTGTTTCAACAATTGAGCTGGTTCTTTCGCGAACACTGGCGCACCTATTCGGTAGCTCTGTTACTGCTGTCACTGGTTGCCATGCTCAATCTCAGCATTCCCTGGCTGGTAGGGCAAAGCGTTGACCATCTCGCTGCCGGTGACAACCAGAGCCACAGCCGCATCCTCTGGCTGCTGCTTGGCTGCGCTCTGGCGATTTACGTACTGCGCTTCACCTGGCGTCAAATACTGTTCGGAACCGCCTATCGGCTGGGTAACCTGCTGCGCAGCCGTTTTTATCAACGGTTGACCCGACAGGGGGACGCCTTTTATGCCGAACACAATACCGGCGACCTGATGGCACGGGCCACAAACGATATAGATGCGATTGAGATGGCAGCAGGCGAAGGGATACTGTCAGGATTTGATGGCCTGCTGACCTTTGTGCTGGTGATGATCATGATGGCAGCCGTGATCGACTGGCGCCTGACCCTGATCGCATTATTGCCCTTCCCCGTTATGGCATTTGGTTTCCATCGCCTGTCCAACCGTATCCACCACCAGTTCAATGAAGCACTGGAACAGTTCTCCGCACTGAATGACCGAACCCAGGAAGCACTCTCTGGCATTCGCATGATTCGAGCACTTGGACGCGAGCAGCAGGAGTTCGATGATTACGCCGCCATCACCCATCGCGCCGCGAAGGCCAACTATGATGTAGCCCGCAGCGAGGCCCTGTTCGACCCACTGATCTTTCTGTGCATGAGCGCCTCTCTGCTTCTCACTCTGGCCGGTGGCAGCTGGTTGATCAGCACCGAGGAGCTCAGCATCGGTGAACTGACCGGTTTCACCCTCTACTTGGGTCAGCTGATTTGGCCCATGTGGGCGTTCGGCTGGCTGCTCAATATCATCGAACGCGGCAGTGCCGCCTGGAAACGGGTCGACGCGACCTTGCAAACGCCCGACTCCATCAAGGACCAGGGGCAGCAGCCGGTCAGTGAAACATCCCTGACAGCCGAGGCACTCAGCTTCACCTACCCCAGCAGTGAGACGCCTGCATTGCAGGACGTAAGTTTTAATCTGCCGCCGGGCAGCCGCCTTGGCATCGCCGGCCCTACCGGTGCTGGTAAAAGCACCTTAATCCAGTTGCTGATGCGCTACCGTGAGGCCGATAGCCCACAGCAGCTGCGGCTGGGCGACCATGCCGTTGCGGATTACCCGTTGCAGGCCCTGCGCAGCTGCTTCGCATGGGTGCCACAGGACCCTTTTCTATTCAGCCTGACGGTGGCGGAAAACATCGCCTTGAGCCAGCCGGATGCAAGCCCTGAAGCGATACGCCACGCAGCATGGCTGGCATCCGTCGATGAAGATATCGAACGTTTGCCAAAGGGCTATGACACACCGGTCGGCGAACGTGGCGTTACCCTGTCCGGAGGCCAGCGCCAGCGTGTTGCGCTGGCGCGCGCGCTGCTGGCCCCGGCCCCTGTGCTGGTGCTGGATGACTCCCTTTCGGCGGTTGACCTTGATACCGAGAAACGCATTCTGCAGCGCCTGCAACAGGCCAGTGTGCGGCGCAGCCTGATTGTGATTAGCCATCGCCTGAGTGCGCTGCGAGACTGTGACAGCATTCTGGTACTGCAACACGGCCACCCCGACGAGATCGGGACTCATGAGCAGCTTCTTGCCACTGACGGCTGGTACAGTCGCATGTGGACCTACCAGCAGATGGAGGAAGAAACCGATGTCAGCCACTGAGCGCAGCCAGGCTAGACGCGCCTTCAGCCTGCTGTTCGATTATATCCGCCGTGACCGTTCGCTGCTGGTCAAGGCTTTGATTTTACTGGTGCTGGCCACTGCTGCTGATGTGGCCGGCCCGCTGCTGGCCAAGGTTTACGTAGATGATTACCTGATGCCCGGCAACCTGCAGTGGCAGCCGGTTGGACTGCTGCTGGGTGGATACCTGCTGGTACAGATACTGGCCGCCTGGCTGCGCTTCCATCAGACCATGAAATTTACCGACATGGCACTGGTGGCGGTGCAGGATATCCGCGAACGGGCTTTCAGACGTGCCTTGTGCCTGCCGCTTGGATGGTTTGACCATGCCATTACAGGTCAGGTGGTCAGCCGCATCACTAATGACACCGAATCGATAAAGGATCTGTACGTGCAGTTCCTGTCAGTAGTACTGACCAACACCGTGCTTCTGGTAGGCATCCTGATCGCAATGGCCGTATTGGATACGTTCCTGATGCTGATTGCACTGCTGATGATACCCGCTGTGGTCGGACTGATCTGGCTTTACCAGCGCGCCAGCGGTGCCGCCGTATCACGCCAGCGACAGCTGCGCTCGGAGATCAACGGGCTGGTCAGCGAGTCGATCAGTGGCATGGGCGTGATTCAGGCGTCCGGGCAGCAGGACCGGTTTATCAACCGGTTTGAAACGCTTAACCAGCCTTACTATCAGTCACGCCTGCGCACCATTCGCATCAGCGCGGCCCTGTTACGGCCGGCCATCGACCTGATGAGCGTACTGGTGCTCGTCGCCGTGATCTGGGGGTTTGGTTTGCAACCTGCCGAGCAAACCCTGGAGATCGGTGTACTGTACGCATTCATCAACCTGCTGGGACGTTTCACCGAACCACTGGCAGAAATTACTCAGCGTTTCAACCTTTACCAGCAGGCGATGATTGCCGGACGCCGTGTGCAGGAGTTGCTGGACGAACCGGAAGACAACGCTCTCAGTCAACCCGGCACGGGTTCTGTCAGCAAGGGGCACATTCAAGTGCAGCAGCTGGGCTTTGGTTATCAACCGGAGAAGCCGGTTCTGCGTGGAATCAGTTTTGACCTTCCGCCTGGCCAGTTTCTGGGCATTGCAGGGCCCACCGGTAGCGGCAAGAGCACGCTGCTGAGCCTGCTGCTGCGCTACTACGCTCCCGACAGAGGTACGATTCGAATCGACGACCAGCCCCTGCAGTCGCTGAGCAATGCTGCCCTGCGTGATGGCATCGGTCTGATTCCGCAGGAACCATTCATCGTTGCAGGCAGCATTCGTGACAATATCGACATGGGGCGCGGTCTTGGCGATGTTGCCATCGAACAGGCAGCCGCTCAGGCCCATCTGTTGCCGATGATCCAACAGCTGCCACAGGGAATGCATACATTGCTGGGGGAACGTGGGACTCGGCTCTCGACTGGTCAGCGCCAGCAGCTGGTCATCGCCCGTGCACTGGCAGGTTCTCCGCGCGTTCTGCTGTTGGATGAGGCCACGGCGAGCGTCGACAGCGAAACAGAACAAGTGGTGCAGCAAGCCTTGCACGAACTGCATGGTAAGGTAAGTCTTATTGTGATTGCCCATCGCCTTTCCACTATTCGTGAGGCAGACAACATCCTGCTGCTGGTCAATGGCGAGATTGTTGAGTCCGGTTCACACCGAGCACTGATGCGGGCCGAGCAAGGGCGTTATGCAAGACTGTACCGCCTGCAGCAGCAGGCAGCACGGGTGCAGGATGCTGAACAGTATTCAACTGAGACGGTCGAGCACAAAACGGTCGATCAGCGTGAGTGAGTCAGGGTCTGTCGACACAATGTGCAGACCCAAACCGATGCTGTCATGAGAGTTGCGCCGCTTGTACACAATACGGCAGTGGCAATGCAACGGACCCTGCCCAAGCCCGAAATGCAGCCAGACCTCGGTGGCCCCCAATCCCTGTGGCGGTTGTAACCCGGCCAGCACCTCACCACCCTCAACATGGAAACCACTGCGGCTGATGTTTACCAGATTCACATCGATCATCTCCCCTGCCGAGGTTTCAATTTCTGCCGGCAGGCTACAGTGCACGCGGGGAGATATGCGTCTTTCCTGAAACATCTTGCTTCTCTGTCAGTTGGATGCAGGTATGATAGTGCCGCCATGTGGCCGTAACAATGTTCAGGGTCAGATCAACCTTGTGATACAAACGGTTTTTTACTACTTAAGTACCGGTTTGGCGCCCCCAAGGTCGAATTCATAGTACCCGGCAGCAGGAGTCTAATAGTCGTAACGGAGTTACACCATGCATCTGCTTGCAAGACTATCAGTCATAACAGCCCTGCTTGCCGGGCTTACTGCGACCGCCGCGGCCGAGATAGACCCTGACGACCGGCTCTATTTTTCATGGGACGGCTATCGCATCGCCCACTATCGCAGCCCGCCTGCGATACCGGTAGAGGGTGGCACTCGAGTCGATACCGCGGGTGTTCGCAGTTTGCTGGAGCAACCGAAAAAGCCGGTACTGGTCGATGTACAGCCGGTAGGATGGCAGGACGGTATTTTTCTGATTACCAAACCCCGACTGCACCTGCCCGGCAGTATATGGTTGCCCAACGTAGGACTGGGCGAACCCGGTGAACGACTGGAGCGGTACTTCAGCACTCAACTGGAACAGGCAACTGGTGGCGATCCATTGAGACCGGTCATACTGTACTGCACGGCTGACTGCTGGATGTCATGGAATGCTGTCAAACGCGCCCACAGCTGGGGCTACCAAAATCTGTACTGGTATGCAGAAGGGACTGACGGCTGGCGCGAAGCCGAACTCGATCTGGTCACCGGAACCCCCGTGCCATTACCGGCCGACTATTGAAAAGTTTGACACGGAAGGTCTCTGAAGTTCTTAATAATAAAGATAAAAGGGGAACATACCCGTGTACAAGATTCTTATCGCTGATGACCACCCACTGTTCCGGGAAGCGATCACCAACGTGATCGAGTCGGGCTTTCCCGATACCGAAACACTGGAAACCGAAAACCTTGAGACCGCCCTTGCCCTGGCGCAGGAACACGATGATCTGGACCTGGTACTGCTGGATCTCAACATGCCCGGCATGAATGGTCTCAACGGGCTCATTTCACTGCGCAACGAGGCACCCACCGTACCCGTGGTGATTGTTTCAGCCGAGGATGACAAACAAATCGTGCTGCAGGCGATCACCTGCGGTGCCGTTGGCTTCATCTCAAAATCATCACCGCGCAACCAGATGACCGAAGCCCTGCAGCAGATCCTGGACGGAAACGTCTACCTGCCATCTGACATTATCCGCCAGAGCGGACAGGAAGGACGCCGCAACCGACGCGGCAACGACAACCCCCAGATTGCACCGGAACTCCTCTCTTCTTTGACTCGTCGTCAGCTGCTTGTGCTGGAACGGATGGCCAAGGGGGAGTCCAATAAGCAGATCGCCTACAACCTCCATATTGCCGAAACGACCGTCAAGGCCCACGTTTCGGCCATTCTGCGCAAACTCGGTGTACATAACCGAGTTCAGGCGATCCTCTCGGCCAGCGATATCGATTTCGCCCAGTATCTGCGGCGCTGAAGCATCTACTCTCTGCTTACGCCGGCTGTTGCCGGCGTTGCAGCAGATGGGCCAGTGTAGCCTTAAGCTTCAGTGGCTTGACCGGCTTGTTCATCAGCAGATACCCCTGGGCCTTCACTTCCTGTTTCAGCTCGTTGCTGTAGTTGGCCGTGATCATCAATACCGGCGGCTGGTCCGCCCGCAGGCTCAGCACCTCACGTACCAGCTCATCACCGGTCGCGCCGTCATCCAGATGGTAATCGGCAATCAGAATATCCAGCCCGGCGCTGCCAATGGATACCTGCTGCTGCAGATCGTCCAGCCCCAGCGCCGTCACCACTTCACAGCCCCAGCCTGTCAGCAGTGTGGCCATTCCGGCACAGATGGCGGGATCGTTATCGATCATCCAGATCCGCGCTCCCTCCAGCCGGGCATGAATGCTCGGGTCCGAAAACGGTGCCTGGAAGGATTGTGGCAATAACCGACCCACAGGCACTTCTACCGAAAACACCGACCCCCTGCCCTCGACTGATCTCACCCTGATCGGGTGATCCAGCATGCGGCCGATTTTGTCAACAATGGCAAGACCCAGCCCCAGACCTTTGTCCTGATGCTGATTGCCGTTACGGATACGACGAAACTCCTGGAATATTTCCGTAAGCTTGTCCTCGGGAATGCCAGAACCGGTATCCCAGACCTCAATCAGCACCCGCTCTCCTCTGCGACGGCAACCCAACAGGATTTTCCCGCCTTTATCGGTATAGCGCAGTGCGTTGGTCAGAAAGTTGCGCAGAATACGGGCCAACAGCGTTGCGTCACTGAGTACGACCCGGTCACTGCCCGCAAAACGGAATGACAGCCCTTCGGCAGCGGCCATCTGGTGATATTCCGCTGCCAATGTGTCCAGCAACTCATTGAGCCTGAATGCGGATACATCAGGTTTGATGACACCCGCGTCCAGGCGGGAAATATCAACCAGCGTACCCAGCAGGGTTTCTACATCCTGCAGGGAGTTGCTGACAGAGCTGATCAGGCTGCGAATGCGCTCTGGCATGGGTTGTTCCAGCAAGGCACCGGTAAACAGGCGTGCTGCATTGAGCGGCTGCAGCAGATCGTGACTGACCGCCGCAAGAAACTTGGTTTTGGACAGGTTAGCCTGTTCGGCGTCCTGCTTGGCCTCCAGCAACCGCGCTTCGATCGACATACGCTCCTCGATCTCCTGTCGCAGCTGGAGGTTAACCCCAGTCAGCTCCGAGGTGCGTTCGCGTACGCGCTGTTCAAGGTTCTGATAGGCTTGTTGCAACGCAAGCGCGGTTCGTTTGCGCTCAGTGATATCACGAATCAGCACAAAGAAACCAACCGTGTTGCCCGCAGCATCAATATTGGCTACATAGGATTTGAGCATGTGCCGGTTTTCACCTGCCGCATTCTGCTCATCAATTTCGAAGGTGGCATTCTGCCCGCTCATGGTCTGGCGGATATACGGTTCCAGCCGAGCATACTGCTGCTCACCGTGTACCTGACGAATGCTCTGTCCGATCAGACTTCCCCGGGGCCAGCCATACCAGTCGTCATAAACCTGGTTGGTGAACTGGAAATGCCCTTCACCGCCCACATAGGCGATCAACGCCGGCACATGGTCGGTAATCAGACGCAGCCAGTTTTCGTTTTCGCGCAGGGTTTCAGCATATCGATGGCGCTCGGTTATATCCGTGTAGGTATTCACAAAGCCACCGGATGGCATCGGGTGGGTACGAATCTCCAGTACTCGACCATCCGCAAGGTGCTGTTCGGTTTCCAACAGTGGCCGGCCGTGTACACTGAGCGTGTCGGGTGTCAGCAGCTGCACTTCACTGGCACCCATCAAAGACTCAAACGGGACGCTGCTGACCGGGCTGAGTCCGGTCAGTTCGGCAAAGCGGTCATTCCAGACTTCCAGCTCGCCCTCCGGGTTAATCAGCGCCACCCCCTGGGACAGATTATCAACGGTACGCTGCAGCAACCGGCTTTTTTGTGCCAGCGCCTGCTCACGCCGAGCGGTCTCACTTGCCTTCAGGTCGGTAATATCGGTGTACAGGATCACAAGACCGCCATCATTGGTATGACGCTCGTTCATCTGCACCCAGCGGCCATCAGAAAGATGATATACAGTCGCCTCATCCCCCTGACCCACATGCTCCTCGGCGATTACGCCACGCTCCAGCGCAAGACGGCGCACGTCATGGATGGTAATGCCCCGCTCAATACGAGTTTGCGTGCCCTGCCAATAGTCACGAAAGCGGCTGTTGAACAGCACGATACGCCGTTCGGCATCAAACAGTACAAAGGCGTCCGAGATGCTCTCGATGGCGTCAATCAGTCGCTGGTGCGCCGTGGCTGCCTCCTGATTAGCCTGCTTCAGCGCCATGTTACTGTGTTTGAGTTCTGCCAATGCCGCATTCAATGCTTCGGTGCGCTCACGCACCTGCTCGGCAAGCACTACCGAATGCTCAAACGCGGCATACGGCGCAGTGCGAACCGTGCTGCTGGATTCAACCCGTTCAATCAACGCCTGTTTCATGCGACGCAGCTTGGCATTGTCCTGCTCAAGCTTTGCAATACGCGCTTCCAGCTGTGCCTTTTCGATATCAGTAGCCATGCTGCGCCCTGCCGATCACGACCCCGGTAAAGGTCTGATTGATATGCATGCCATCAAACTGCTCACCATAGGTGTTAAAGCCAATTACCTGATGCCGGGTCAGCAGTTCGGATGTCTTCTGTGCCTGCCCGGTATACTCCGCTTCCAGCCGGCGCAGAAAGCAGTCACAGCCGATGGTGATCAGCGGCTCGCCCAGAGTGCTTTCAATCTGTTCAAGGCGGTGAGAAAGGTCCTGCAGCATTTCTCCAGGCTGCATGGCGGTCAACACGATGCCGTTCTCGACGGCACAGTAGAAGGTCAGACTCAGGTCAGGATTGACCTTTTGAATGGAGCGCACGTAATACTCCTGCCCGATGCGTACGGCCAGAGGATTGAGTGCAAAAGTCTTGAAATCGAGTTGTTCAGGGTTCAGTCCCAACAGGCGAGCATACTCCAGCGCAGCCGGCTCGGCATTCAGCTCGTATACGGTACGACTGGCGGCATCTGCACGGGTTACAATCAGCTTCTGTTCCAGGCTATGCATGTGGTGCGTACTGAAGACCTCAAAGTCCAGCGGCGTATTGATCATCACAACCACCGCTGCACGGGTCCGGAACTCGCCACCGGCAAATACATGGGTACCGGTCAGGTGAATATCATCACCCGCCGAGCCACCAAAATTGGGGATGCTGCCCAGTGCTGAATCCAGTGTCAGCAACACCAGCTCTTCCTGACTGGATAGCCCATCCAGCAGCGTCAGGGCAAAGGTATGTCCCTTGATCGGCGCAACCTGACGCTCACGACAGCGCCCAATCAGCCGTTCCACCTGAGACTGGGCATCGGTCAGGCTGAACTGTTCCAGCTCTTCTATCAGCCCGACTTCAACGGCAAACAGATGACGATCAAAGCCGATGGCGGTGATGGTTCCCTGATCGTAGCCGCGCGGTGTCAGCTCACCTGCAGTGGTACAGCCTGCCAGCTGAACTTCGCCAAAGGCATCATTGAGGCTGTGCGCAAGTGCATTCAGGTCATACTCTGCCGAGCAGAAAAACAGAACGAAACCAAGTTCAGGATGATCAAGTGCCGTGGCCAACTCCCGAGATGCGGTTTCAGGATCGCGTGCCGATGACATGGCAGAACGGACGGGACTGTGCAGTACAGGCGCGTTCATAGGGGTACACTCGCGCAGATATGGGTATACCCACATTGTAGCCAGCACCACAGTGGCGGGTAATGCTACTTGAGTACTTCAAACAGCAGTAAAAGCAGCATTAAAGTAGTGGTTTTGGGCTAAACAGGCCCATGCTGCGGGAATCTGATACCAACTGATCTTCTACTCCCAAAGTACTGCTTCAAATGGCAGACAAAAAAACGCGCAGACGGCGAAGGGGAGCCGGCTGCGCGCCAGGAGTGGTACTGCAGGTTTACCAGGTCAGGACGGCACCAAATGCCATGGTATCGTTCTTTTCGGTACCCAGAGTGGAACCACTGATTTCGGTCTGGTCGTACTCGGCAATCAGTTTCAGGTTGCTGTTCACAGTATAGAACCAGGCAACTGCTGTATTTTCGTAGGTGAAGTCAGCGCCATTGTCGCCTTCGTTTTCACCGTATGAAAGGGCTACACGGTTCGGGCCAAAGCTGTAGGAACCCTGCACCAGATACCCATCAAGCTCAACACTTTCATCCGCTACAAAGTTGTCGATTGCTGCCGGGTGGATACCTTCGCTCTGGAAACCGGATGCCGTCAGTGACAGATCACCAAATTTGACGTTGGCGCCGTAGGAAACACCTGTCGAATCCACACTTGTATCGGCTACTGGGTCATCAGAGCTCTGATACAAACCACCCAGCCACGCTTTGAAGTCCATAGAGTCGGTGTTAACTGTGTAGGTCAGCTCACCTTCAAAACGCGGTGCATCTTCTGACGAGTCGGCCGACGATTTGCTTGGATCAAAGATACCAACCGCCAGCTGGAGGCCATTGCGAGTGGGTGATCGGTACGTGATCTGCGCTTTCGGGAACGGGTAGGTATAGCCACTGCCGATGTTGCCGAAGGAAACGTTGCCACCATCAATCAGACCCAAGGCATCAGAGGTCTGGCCATAACCGAGCAGCAACTCGTCTGACATGATGTTGGTACGGTTGAACAGACCAAAGTCCTTACCGATCAACACCTGGCCCCAGTCACCATCGACTGTGCCGTAAAACTGACGTACATCGATGCCAGTATCGGTACCCAGAGACTCGCCCCGCCCCTGATTATTGGCACGCACCACATCGGAATCATTGATGCTGACCCAGAACGATGAACGCGCACCAAGTTTCAGGTCACCTGTTTCCTTGCCGAAATTGAAACCGATCCAGTTGGGCAGGAAGCCCATTTTGACACGAGACTGCTCGCGGCCATCATTGTCACTGTGTACGTAGAAAGCGTTGATCAGGCCATCGGTCGAGAACGTTGTACCTTCCTGATCATACAGCTTGATCTCGGCCTGAGCCTGGGCCGCCATACCCAGTGCAATCATTGCAGGCAGAAGTCTGGTGGTGAATTTTTTATTGTTCATGGTTTCCCCCAAATAGAAACATCGGTCATGACATCGTGATTACGATGGGGTGATATTCGCCCAAGGGGAGACCTTGATATATGCAACAACAGAAGGTTTTGCGCACGCTTTCAGGCGCACTACCGAGGCAGACTGAACCGTATCAATGCCGGAGTATTACGACTCTGCCTAAAGGTAGCAGAAGCAGGTGCAACATAAGATATGCTTTATATCCAATTGATATTAATAGATTAAAAGCTCAGCTGAAAGTTCAACAAAAAAGCCCTGCCGACAGAGCCGGCAGGGCTTTTTCAAACAGCGGGTATCAGTGGATCAGCTTTTTTTCGGCAGTTTGAAGGTCCAAACAGAGCCACCCTGGTTCAGGTGTTTGACACGCTTGGCCACTTCACCACCCCAGAGAGGTACTGCACCACCCCAGCCGGACACAACGGAGACGTACTGCTCACCATCCATCTCCCAGGTAATTGGCGAACCGACAATGCCTGAACCGGTGTTGAACTTGTACAGCATCTCGCCGGTCTTGGCATCGAATGCCATCAGGTAGCCTTCAGGATTACCGGTGAACACCAGGTTGCCCTTGGTGGTCAGCACCCCACCCCAAAGCGGCGCGTAGTTCTTGTAGCGCCATACTTCCTTACCGTTAACCGGATCGATCGCACGCAGCACACCGATATACTCTTCATTCATCGGCCTGATGGTGAAACCGGCACCCAGATAGGCAGCCCCTTTCTTGTAGGAGATCGGCTCGTTCCAGATGTCCATCTCCCACTCATTGGAGGGTACGTAGAACAGCCCGGTATCCTGGCTGTACGCCATCGGCATCCAGTTCTTGCCGCCAAGGAAAGAAGGCGCAGACACAACGGACTCACCCTGCTTGCCCTCTTTGGCATCGAGCGGATTACCCGGACGACCACCGTCCTTGTAGATCGGACGACCTTTCTCATCCAGACCTTCGGCCCAAGTGATCTTGTCAACAAACGGGAAACCACGAATGAAGTCGCCGTTTTCACGGTTCAGGACATAGAAGAAGCCGTTACGGTCGGCAGTAGCTGCTGCCTTCACCGTTTTTCCACCCTGGGTGTAATCGAACGAGATAACCTCGTTCACGCCATCGAAGTCCCAACCGTCGTGAGGAGTGGTCTGGAAGTGCCATACAATTTTGCCGTCATCCGGATTGATTGCCAAACGCGATGAGGAGAACAGGTTATCACCCGGGCGCAGGTGCGAGTTCCAGGGAGCGGGGTTACCGGTACCGAAGAACAACAGGTTGGTATCCGGATCGTAGGTACCGCCCAGCCAGGTAGCAGCACCGCCCGTTTTCCAGAGATCACCCGGCCAAGTCTGGCCCGGCTTGCCACCGGAGATGCCATTCTCAACCTTCTTGCCATCCTTCCAAACATATCCCATGTGACCTTCCACAGTGGGACGGGTCCAGAGGATATCACCGGTTTTGGCATCATAGGCTTCAACCTTGCCCACTACGCCGAATTCGCCACCGGACACACCAGTAATGATCTTACCGTTCACGATCAGCGGTGCAGCCGTAATCGAGTAGCCTTCCTTGTAGTCGGCCACTTTCTTGATCCAGACCACCTTGCCGGTATCCTTGTTCAGGGCTACCAACTTGGCATCCAAGGTACCGAAAATTACCAGGTCATCATACAGACCTACACCACGGTTGATCACGTCACAGCAGGGCATGATGCCATCAGGCAATCGGGCATTGTATTCCCACAGCTCGTCACCGGTACGGGCATCAACAGCAAACACGCGTGAATAGGAGGCCGTGACGTACATCACGCCATCTTTGACCATCGGCTGGGATTCCTGCCCACGCTGCTTCTCACCACCGAAAGACAGCGACCAGACCGGACGCAGTTCCTGAACGTTTTCCGTGTTGAGTACATCGAGCGGACTGTAGCGCTGGCCCTGCAGCCCGAGGCCGTTGGTCACAATCGCGTCCGTTGTCATATGATCGGCGAGAATATCCTTGTCGGTCACACCTGCCTGCGCCAATGTTGCAACCGACATGGCTGCAACCAGCGTGGATAGAGCGAAGCCATTACGGCAGCCAAATTTCTTCATCGCTGTCCCCTTTGAGGATTTTTGTTGTTCGGGAGAGAGCCGGGAAAATTTCCCGACCCGTACAGGCATTCTTGAATTTGACCCCGTTTGGAACAATTGAACGGGCGAAGCAGTTTTCTCCTCACTTGGTAGTAATACCCGGCTGGAGAGCCTGCATTGACTGGCCTTTGCCGCAGCCATCAGCGGCCAAAGGCTGCCTCTTCATAGGCAGGAAAGAGATGAACAACGCTGCGCTGGAACTCGACTTCACGCAGGGCGATGCTGTCAAACTCGGAAGGGATCGGCAGCTGCATCACTTCCGTCATGCTCAAACCCTGCTCTGCGGCATCACGTAACGTTTTATCCAGCCACACCAGATAGGCGTCCATCTGATCAAGCGCACGTTGATCGCTCACCATTGGCCCATGCCCTGGCAGCATCAGCTTGAATGGATACTGCCGCAGTTGTGCAATTTCGTCTCGCCACTGCTGCAGTCCTAGGGTATGTGGAGTTGTCAGGGCGCGCTGATAGAACACCATGTCAAAGGGAAACAGCACTCCAGTGCTGTGGTCAAACAGCACCAGATCAGCACCACTGTGCCCACTCATGCGGATCCACTCAAGTCGATGGTTGCCGATTTGCTGCACACTAGGCGCAAGTGTCTCAGTCGGCACCACCACTTCCGTGCCCCGCATCCAGTCCCCTACCAGCCGGTACATGTTTTCCGCAAAACTGTCACCGTGATTTCGAATCTGCTGCTGGGTCTCCGCCAGAGCCACAATGGGAACATCTCGAAATGCTTGATTACCCAGAAAGTGATCGGGATGCTGATGGGTATTGATCACCATGCGAATGGGCTCATCCGTGACCGACTGAATCGCTTCAAGCAGCGCTTCGCCATAACGACGTGATACACCTGTATCCAGTACCAGCACCCCATCGCCAGTTGCTATGAAGGCGGTATTGACGATGTTGCCACCGTTTTCAACGCTGAAGTCTTCGGTACGCCCCTCAATGAACCAGGTGTTTTCAGCCACTTCGACCGGCTTAAGTCCATAATCGAACGACGCTGCACTGGCTGAAAGCGAGACCAGCAGGCCCAATAAAGCGGTTATCCGTTTCATCTGAACCTCCTCAAAGTTCCCGTGTGAATTCATTACCACCGTTATCCCTCAGCCAGAGGGTATAACCGGTTGTATCTTCATCAAGATCAAAACTGATCACCGGGTTCTCAGACACCGGCTGAGACAACTCCATACGGATCTGAACCTCGCCGTCCCCATTACGCAATTCAAGTTGCTGCAGATAAAACTCCGGAATGGCATCCACCAGGCCGGTATCCATCGGGTGGATCACACGCAGCTTAAGCCGAGAGCCCTCGCCTTCTGCGTTGCTGAAGCGGCGCGCCTGAACTTCACCGAGGTGACTCTGCCAGTAAGGGTCCGCATTACCCATACTGGGCGTGGTACAACCACCACCGGCCGCTTCGAGCTGGGCATAGCCGATATGCCAGTTGCCGCTTTTGGTCAGCACAGCTGCCCGCACTGCGGTACTCTGCTGCACCTTAATGCGCAGTGAAATGCGACCGTTAGCGTTCTTAAGCGGGTAGTAGTCGAAGATATGCTGGATCGGGTTCAGGTCAGCCCAGACCACAATGCGCTCGATCTCACCGGCAAAGGCACTGGCGTCAATACTGATCGGCACCTGGGCAGGATCTTCGGCAAATGCCGGGACTTCAACTTTGATACGAGGCTCAAAGCGGTAGTCTGCATCCCCCAGAAAAATTTTCCGCGTGTAGTCCCACATCACTGAATTGAGGGGATCATCGGGAGTACCCGCCTGCAACACCCCCGTAACCAACAGAGCCAGCAGACCAACAAGGCCTGAGCGAAACATCTGCATGTGTCATTCCTCTTGTTTTTATTGTGTGAATCCTGACCGGGTTATTGCGCTTGAGTCTGGGCTGCCTGCTCCACCTGATAGAAAGACGGCGCACTGAAACGCACCCCATAACGCTCGAAGATCTGCTTCATCTGACCGCCCCTGATCATGTCGTCAAGTACCGCCTCAACGGCATACCCCAGTTGACGATCAGTCTCACGCACCGCAATACCTACATCCCACATCTGCCTGCCCATGGTCGGGAAGCTGTTTTCCGCGAGTCTGAAGCGCGGATTGCCCGCCTGTTCGAGCAACCAGTCGATCTCTGATCGCATTGCCATCACGGCTGCAACCTCACCCTGCTCCATGGCCTCAAATGCAGCTCGTGGGTTCACGTAATGACGAGTCTTGTCACGCAGCCGGCCATTCAGAGCGGATGTAAAATAAAAAGCAGGCACGGTATCAACCTCGACCCCTACAGGCTCATACTGAAACACCGCAACAGTTTTGACTGAGTCCAATCGCTGCGAGTCATAGGCGACCTGCCAGCGTTCTTCATGATAGGGCGCCATCATGACCACGAATTCGTTGATCAAATACCCCAGTGAATCCCGTTTGTAGGCATAGGCTTTGTCATAGGGCACTCGCAGCATCACGTCTGCCACGTTTTTCAGCGCAAGAGGATTGTCTTCATCCTTGTCCAGATAGTGCCCCCGCCAGACATTGTTGCGCAGGTCATCTTCGAGACCTTCGTCGGGCGTGATCCAGTGCAGCTGCAGATCAAGCTCCAGCTTATCCGCAATGTGGCGAGCGATATCCACATCCAACCCGGCAGGCTTGCCCTGTTCTTCCCATGAATACGGTGGAAAGTCCTTGTAGACACCGATACGAATATATCCCGAGTCGATCACGTCATCATACAAACGCGCAAAAGCCTGCTCGTTTCCGAGCAGGCCTGCCATCAGGGATATAAGCAGTGTCAGCAGCTTATTCCTCAACATACTTGGTCTCCAGCCAGGTTCTGATCGCCCAGAGCGCCTCCTGACTCAACGTATCCGCCATTTTGGGCATGTAGACGGCGCCATCGCGCACCGCACCATTAATAACGCGGTACTTGAACCAGTCATCACCTTCAAAATCCGGGCTCAGGTAACGCAGATCGGGTGCGATACCGCCTGAAATACCGTCCAGTCCATGACAGCGAGCACAATTCTGGTTATAGGCTGAGGCACCAATCTTCACCGCCAGATCGTGGTCATCAGAAGGCGCACGATAGGGGTTGGTATCTGCCCAGTCTTCACCCAGACTGGACAGCCCTTCGGTATCCACTGCCTGAGGCGTGACATCGCCGTGCGCCAGTACCTGGCCGGAAAGTGCAGAAGCCATCAAAGTGGCAGCCAACAGGCCGGTGAGTTTGTTATGCTTGGACATGGTTGTTCACCCGTTTCTTGTTTTATCTGACAGAACGCAGCCGGGGAACAGGCCCCGACCTTGATGAGCTCATGATGAACCAGCCGTCACAGCGCCAGAATTCAACCTTGGCACCCAAAACATTGGCCTTTGGTAGTAAATTTCACAGATAACCAGTACCAGGGGTTGATTCAGTCACACCAAGGTAGTAAAACTAAAGCATAACCACTTGATTGTAAGGGATTTTTCCCGGACACCATGAAGAATCTCCCGCTCACATCCACCTCCATTCCCAGCTTTTCAGGGTCGGCTTCCGTCGCCTGAACCCCCTCTTGCTGAACACAATGCTCTGGCAATGGCCACTCTCGAACGAGGCTGGCTGAACACCACTCAACAGGGTATTGAACTGATGAAAACAAATATAAAAGCGCCACGCCGCGCCCTGCTGGCGGGATCTGTCCAGACCGCTGTACTGGGCATCGCCATCAGCCTTGGCAGTGCCGGGGTACAGGCTGCCTCTTCCAATGTCAGCTGGGACGACATACTTAACGACCAGAGCACCCCGCAGGATGTACTTGGCTATGGCATCGGGCCCAAGGCGCAGCGTTACAGCCCGATGAGCGCCATCAATACTGATAACATCGAGATGCTGACGCCGGCATGGTCATTTTCCTTCGGTGATGAAAAGCAGCGTGGACAAGAGTCACAAGCGCTGGTGCATGACGGTGTTATCTATGTGACCGGTTCCTACTCACGCATCTTCGCCATCGACGCCCGCACTGGTAAACAGATCTGGTCCTACAGTGCACGTCTGCCGGACGATATTCGCCCCTGCTGCGATGTGGTAAACCGAGGTGCCGCCATCTTTGGTGACAAGGTATTCTTCGGCACGCTGGATGCTGCCATCGTGGCGCTGGACAAGAACACCGGTAAGGTTGTCTGGAAGCAGAAATTTGGTGATCACAGTGCCGGATATACCATGACCGGTGCTCCCACACTGGTAAAGGATCAGAAAACCGGCAAGGTACTGCTGATTCATGGCTCATCGGGTGACGAGTTTGGTGTAGTCGGCAAACTGTTCGCGCGTGACCCGGACACCGGTGAAGAGATCTGGATGCGTCCGTTCGTTGAAGGTCATATGGGTCGCCTGAATGGCAAGGAAAGTACGCCGACCGGTGACCCTCGTGCCCCCACATGGCCAGATGATCCCAACACCGAGACCGGTAAGGTCGAAGCCTGGAGCCATGGCGGCGGCGCCCCCTGGCAGAGCGCCAGCTTTGATGTCGAAACCAACACCATCATCATCGGTGCCGGCAACCCTGCCCCCTGGAACACCTGGGAACGCACTTCACCTGGCGGCAATCCGCTGGACTATGACAACCTCTACACATCGGGACAGGTTGGCGTCGATCCCAGCACCGGCGAGGTGAAATGGTTCTATCAGCATACCCCCAATGATGCCTGGGACTTCTCCGGCAACAACGAACTGGTGCTGTTTGAATATGATGACGATGGCAAGACCGTCAAGGCCACGGCTCATGCCGACCGTAACGGCTTCTTCTATGTAGTCGACCGTGAGAACGGCAAGTTCATGCACGCCTTCCCGTTCGTTGACAACATCACTTGGGCCACCCATATCGATCCTGACACCGGGCGTCCGGCAGAAGTTGAAGGGCAGCGTCCGCCACCGCCCAAACCCGGTGAGAAAAAAGGCGAATCCATCGAGGTATCTCCTCCATTCCTCGGTGGCAAAAACTGGAACCCTATGGCCTACAGCCAGGATACCGGCCTGTTCTATATTCCGGCCAACCACTGGAAAGAGGATTACTGGACTGAAGAGGTAACCTACCAGAAAGGCGCGGCCTATCTTGGCCAGGGCTTCCGCATTCGCAAAATGTATGACGACCATGTCGGCATCCTGCGCGCCATGGACCCGGTCACCGGTGAAACCGCCTGGGAGCACAAGGAGAAGCTGCCATTGTGGGCAGGCGTTCTCACCACCAAGGGCGGACTGGTCTTTACCGGTACCGGCGATGGCTACTTGAAAGCTTTTGATGCCAAAAACGGCAAGGAGCTGTGGAAGTTCCAGACCGGTTCCGGAATCATCTCCAGCCCCATCACTTGGGAGATGGACGGTGAGCAGTACATTGGTGTCGCCTCCGGCTACGGTGGAGCCGTGCCACTCTGGGGCGGCGATATGGCCGACCTGACCAAGCCCGTACCACAGGGCGGGTCCTTCTGGGCCTTCAAGCTGCCGAAGTGGGCTAACAAGTAAACCCATGGGGCCCAAGCGGCCCCATTTTTCATGGCAGGAGATCTTCCATGCTTAAATTGATTATTCCCACGTTGGCCCTGTCATTGCCACTGACAGCCCTCGCGTGTGAACCCGCGCAAAAAGCCGAATGCCCGGGCGCCAACCTGCAGGGACACAACCTTGCCGGCATGCAGCTTGATGGTATCAACCTGAGCAAAGCCAATCTGCGTTATGCCGACTTGCGCCATGCAGATCTACGTGGTGCGAATCTTGAAGGCGCCGATCTTAGCCACGCGCTGCTCACACGGGCCAATCTGGAGAAGGCCAACCTGCGCGCTGCCAAACTGAATGAAGCCAATATGGTGGCCATTAGTGGCTGGGCCCTGTTTGCACAGGGGGCTCAATTCAAACAGGCACGGCTGGATGGGGCGGATCTGTCATTTGCCCGTCTTAGCAATGCCCGATTCGAACAGGCTACCCTCTATGCCGCCAATCTTGAAATGGCATGGATGACCAAAACCCGTTTTACAGGCAGCAATCTGCGTGATGCTGACCTGCAGGAAGCCAAGCTCAATAACGCCAACCTTGAAAACGCTGACCTGCGTGGAGCAAAACTCCGCTTTGCAACCTTTCAGAACACCTGGATGGAAGGCTGCACCGGCTGCCCCCACGACTGGATGACGCCTAAACACCCCATTGAGTAACCAGCCACATAACTGAAAGGCCGCTGCAACCTTCATCAGGTGCAGCGGCCATTATCACTTCAGAGAGCAGCCTGCCAGGGCAAGTGTAAAGCTCAAGGCAGCTCAGAGCATCCCGGCTTGATCAAGCCACAGCGGATAGCCAGATGCACCAGCTCCGCAGTCGATCCGACCTCCAGTTTGCTCTTCAAAAGCGCACTGTGATTGGACACCGTTTTGGCACTGATACAGAGCTGGTCCGCAATGTGTTTCGGTGTAAGGCCTCGCGCTAGCATGACAAAGATCTCAAACTCACGCTGTGTCATGTTGGCCAGCCGAGGATCGCCGCCGCCCTTGCCCTGCATCGCCAGTCGCGTTGCCAGCTCATGCTCCACATAGGGCTGCCCTTGCACCACACGCTTAACAGCGTCCAGCAGAATTTCGGGCGAACTGCTCTTGGTGATATACCCCAGCGCGCCAGCATCCAGGGCCTGCTTAACCATCGGTAGCTCATCATACATGCTGAAGAACAGTACTTTTGCCGATGCATCCCGCTCCAGAATACGTTTGGCCGTTTCGATCCCACTGATATCGGGCAGGTTGATATCCAATATCACCAGGTCGGGCCGCTGTTGCAGCCAAAGCGCAAAACCATCGTGGCCACAGCCAGCCTCGATGATCTCGCACCGTTCCAGCATGGCTTCCAGCAAACTGGCATAGCCCTGACGTACAACCGCATGATCATCAGTCAGCAGAATTTTCATCACTGTGCGCCCCCAGGCAACGGAAGATCAAGTTTGAGCAGCAGGCCCTGCCCCACCGCCGAGGTTAATTCCAGACTGGCATTCATGTAACGAGCTCGCTCTTGCATTGAACGCAGACCCACACCAGGGCGCAGCTCGGCAGGCAGCCCCTGGCCATTGTCCTGCACACGTAAGCTCAGATGATCACCACAACGGATCAAACTGATACAGACTCGTGTTGCCTGAGCATGCCTTGCCACGTTATTCAACGCTTCCTGCAGTAACCGGTAAAGATGAGTCGCTGACTCCTCATCCGGCAACTCCGGCAGGGTTCTGAGCAGCAACTGGCACTCAATTCCACTGCTGCGCTGCCACTGCTCCGCCAGGCTGCGCAGAGACTCCTCCAGCCCCAACGGCTCCAGTATCACCGGATGCAGGCTGCGAATCAGGCGCCGAAAACCCTGCTGAATCTGCTCGCAATCGCGCACGATCAAGGGTGCCGTTTTCGCTACGATATCAGCCCGGTCCGACGCTTTACTCAGCAGGTAGGCCTGGGCATGGATGCCAGTCAGGTATTGGCCCAGATCGTCATGCAGCTCACGAGCGAGGTAGCTGCGTTCCTTTTCCTGCAGCGCCATCAACTCACGGGTCAGACGTCGGTTATCCGATTGCTCACGCTCCAGCACCTCGGCCATACGGTTGAAATGATCGGCAAGACGTCGCACCTCCGGCACAGAGTAGTTGCCAAGGCGGGCATTGAATTGCCCATGCTGAATACGATCCAGAGCCTGCAGTATCTGAGCAACCGGGCGCATGCCACGGCTCACGCCCCAGCTGATCGCGGCAGACGACAGCAGCGCCGCACCGGAAAACAACCAGAAAATCTGCAACGCCGATTCCCAGACCTCTTCCAACTCATCGGCAGGGTCTGCGATCAGAACCAGCACTTCCTGCTCATTGAGTGGAATGCGTCGCTCAAACAGTGGTTGATGCGCAGGCCAGACCAGTGCTGCAAACCAGTCCGGTGTGTCACCTCCCCCCCAGCTTTCGGGGGTCGGTGACACACCGGCAGGCAGTACCTGCAAATTCAGGTGCCTCAGTTCCACCTGCAGCAAAGAATCCAGCTGCTCCGGATAGCGAACTGCCTGCATCAACAGTTGCTCTGCCATCCGCATGCCGGACGAAAGCTCGCGGCGAATATCAGAGCGTGCCTGATGCATCAGGGCATAGAGACTCAGCAGCAGGGCCAGTAAAAAGGCCGCTGCCACCAGCAGGTTCAGTCTGACGACGGCTCGCATGGCATTCAACTTCAGCGAACGCTGAAGACTCCTTCCATGCCCTTGCCTTCAAGCCCTTTCATGAAGAAGCGGTAATCACCAGGCTTGATCGGTACGAAGTAGATCTCGGCTTCGCCTGCCTGTTCGAACTCAAGCTCAGTCAGTGTTGTGGCCTTAATCTCGATATCACCCGCTTCCACCTTACGCAAAAAGATCGAAGTGAAAAATTCAGGTGCCTGCATGGCGTATTCCTTGAGTCCGCTGGACACCACTTTCAGGCGATAGGCCTGGCCCGTTTCCAGCTCATAGCGTGTCTGGGACATGGCATAGTCGGTCACCTCACTCCCCAGTACCAGATCAGGCAAGGCTTCAGGGCGAGTTGTGAGATCACCGGCGGCATGGGTTGTCATAGCGGACAACGACAGCAGCGAGCCAACGAGGCAGGTTTTCAGTCTGGACATGGGTGTTTCCTGTGTTTGGCGTAATGGTTCACACCATGTTAGGCCCCACGCTCAGGCACAACATACTACTTCGGTACTGAATGTTTCGTACTTTCTGAATATTTCACCTGTCTCGCCTGCCCCCTAAGCTGGGTCCATAACAATGATAAAGACCTGAGCGCACATCATGAAATCACTGAACCGTCTGACGTTAACCGCCCACATGGCCCTGCTGCCCTTCAGCCAGACAGCCGGTGCGAGCGCATTGGAGATTCAGATCGCCTACCTGGGCTTTGAGGCCGACCATGGCCCGGTGCTGTCGAATATTCTGCCAGAGCCTGCTGATGCCGGCCTGCGTGGAGCCGAACTGGGCATCAGCGACAGCAATTCAACTGGCCGCTTCCTGAAACATAAGTACAGTCTGCATACTCTCAGCAGTCCGGACTTAGCCAGCCTGATAACCCATGCCCAGACGCTGTACGATCAGGGCCTGAGGCTGTTTGTACTCAACCTTAATGCGGATCAGTTGCGCCAGATTGCAACACAGTTGCCCGATGATGCCGTCCTGATCAATGCCGGCAGCTCAGACAATGAGCTGCGCAGCAACGCCTGCATACCCGGCATGCTGCACACCCTTCCATCACGCGCCATGCTGACCGACGCACTGGGACAGTGGCTGGCATCAAGGCGCTGGAGTCGATGGCTGTTACTGGAAGGCAACCAGCCTGAAGACAAGGCCTATGCCGACTCATTGCAGCGCAGCGCCGATCGCTTCGGTGCAAAAGTCATTGAACGCAAGAGCTGGGACTACGACACTGATCTGCGCCGGACCGCCCAGAAGGAACTTCCTCCTTTCACTCAGACCCGTGAATATGACGTTGTTCTGGTGGCCGATGAACGCGGGGATTTCGGTGAATATGTCCCCTACAACACCTGGTACCCAAGGCCGGTCGCAGGCACTCAGGGCATGAGCCCGGTCGCCTGGCACAAGGTGGTTGAGGCCTGGGGTGCCGCCCAGTTGCACAGCCGCTTTGAAAAACAGGCCGGTCGCTGGATGAACAGCCATGACTATGCCAGCTGGGCCGGCGTACGCACCTTTGCCGAAGCGGTTACCCAGACCAGCAGTACCGATCCCGCCACACTAAAGGCTTTTATTCTGTCACCCGAATTTCAGCTCGGTGCATTCAAGGGGCGCAAGTTGTCCTACCGCCCCTGGAGCGGCCAGCTGCGGCAGCCCATTCCGCTGGTCCACCCACGCGCGCTGGTTTCACAATCACCGCAGGAAGGGTTTCTGCACCCGGTCACAGACCTGGACACCCTTGGCTATGACGCCAGCGAAAGTAAGTGTCAGGTTCAATAATAACGAAGGAGTTTAACGGCCATGCGTATTCCGTTCATCAAGGCAGCACTGGTTTCAGCCATGCTGGCCACCCCGTTGGCACACGCGGCAACAGCGATTGTTTCCAATGAAAAGGATGACACATTGTCATTCATTGACCTAAAAACCCTGGAAGTGACCGACACGGTATCGGTGGGGCAACGTCCACGAGGTATTATTCTGTCAAAGGACAAGTCCCGTCTTTACATCTGCGCCAGCGACTCCGATACCGTGCAGGTGATGGATCTGGCCAGTCGCAAAATTATCGCCAACTTGCCATCGGGCGAAGACCCGGAGCAGTTCTCCTTGCACCCGGATGATCGTCGCCTGTATATCGCCAATGAAGACGATGCGCTGGTAACCGTGGTTAACACCGAGTCGCATGAGGTGCTGGCACAGATTGAGGTTGGGGTCGAGCCCGAAGGCATGGCCGTCAGTCCTGATGGGCGTTGGGCGGTCAATACCAGTGAAACCACCAGCATGTTGCACTGGATTGATACCGAAACCCATGAACTGGTCGACAATACGCTGGTGGATCAGCGCCCTCGCCATGTTGAATTTACCCGCGATGGCAGCATGCTGTGGGCGTCCGCCGAGATCGGTGGAACCGTTTCGATCATTGATGTGGCAAGCCGTGAAATCATCAAGAAGCTGAACTTCCAGATTCGGGGTATCCATCCCGACAAGATTCAGCCTGTCGGCGTCAAGCTGTCAGCGGATGGCCGTTTTGCCTTTGTCGCTCTGGGCCCTGCCAACCATGTTGCGGTCGTGGATACGTCCAGCTACGAGGTGCTGGACTATGTGCTGGTCGGGCGCCGGGTCTGGCACATGGAGTTCACACCTGATCAGAAATACCTGCTGACCACCAATGGTGTCAGTGGTGATGTCTCGGTGATTGATATCGATAAGATGAAAGTGATCAAGTCAATCAAAGTGGGACGCTACCCCTGGGGTGTGGTCACACTGGAGTGATGAGCCGATGAGTATCGAGGCACAGGATATCAGCTTTCGCTACGGCCACCGCCTGGCACTGGACAATATCAGCTTTAGGCTTGAACCGGGGCGCTTCAACGCCCTGCTTGGCCCCAACGGCGCAGGCAAGAGTACGCTCTATGCCCTGCTGACTCGATTGTTTGCCCTGCAGCAGGGTGAAATTCGCATCGATGGGCTGGCGCTGAGGCAACAGCCTCGGGCTCTCATGCAGCGAATCGGGGTTGTGTTTCAGCACAGTACGCTGGATCAGGACCTGAGTGTATTGCAGAACCTGGAGTACCATGGTGCCCTGCACGGACTGTCGACACGCCAGGTGCGTACCGCTGCAGCCCCACTGCTGGAGCGACTGCAGCTGAGTGATCGCCTGCATGACAGTATTCGCAGCCTCAATGGCGGTCATCGGCGCCGGGTTGAAATCGCCCGTGCCCTGTTGCATGAGCCCTCGGTACTGCTGCTGGATGAAGCGTCAGTCGGTCTCGACACCGCTTCTCGGCAGGCGATCAACCGCCACGTGCGCGAGCTGTGCGCAGGCAAGAACCTGACCGTACTCTGGGCCACTCATCTGATTGAAGAGATCGAGCAGGACGATCCGGTACTGATTCTGCATAAGGGACAGATACTCGCCGACAACATTGCCTCTGCGATCTGCTCCGAACATCATTGCCCCTCACTGGCAAAGGCGTTCGAGCGGATTACCGGGCTTGAGGAGCCAACGGCATGCCATTGAAAGCCTACCTGATCTGTTTTAAGGGCGTGCTGAAGCGGGAATTTTTGCGCTTTGTTCATCAACGTACCCGTTTTCTCAGTGCCTTGATCCGCCCTCTGCTGTGGCTGGTGGTCTTTGCTGCCGGTTTCAGGGCAGCGCTCGGGGTATCGATCATCCCCCCCTACCAGACCTATATCACCTACGAAACTTACATCCTGCCAGGGCTGTGTTGCATGATTCTGCTGTTCAACGGCATGCAGGGGTCACTGTCGATGGTCTATGACCGTGAGATGGGCAGCATGAAGGTGCTGCTGATGAGCCCATTGCCACGCGCCTGGCTCCTGTTTTGTAAACTGGTGTCCATTGCCCTGCTGTCGCTGGCACAGGTTTATGCCTTCATCGCACTTGGCTGGCTGGTGGGGGTGGAGCCACCGCTTTGGGGGCTGGTCGCCGTACTGCCGGCGCTGCTGCTGACCGCCTTTCTGCTGGGGGCCATCGGCCTGTTTCTGTCCTCGCGAATTCGTCAGCTGGAAAACTTTGCCGGGGTGATGAATTTCGTGATTTTCCCAATGTTCTTCATGTCATCGGCACTGTATCCGCTGTGGAAGATGAGGGAGTCCAGTGAGTGGCTGTACTGGGTCTGCAGCTTCAATCCCTTTACCCACGCCGTCGAGCTGGTTCGGTTTGCACTCTATCTGGAACTGAATCAGACAGCCCTGCTGATAACACTGGCAACGACTGCCGTATTCACGCTTCTGGCACTGCTGGGCTTCAATCCTGAACGCATGGCCTCGAACACCAAGGGTAAGGGCTGATCCTTAACTGTCGGTGTCTAGCAGGTGACTCATCAGTGCCCGCAGTTTGCCCGGTTTGATCGGTTTGTTCAGCACCCGCACACCGGCATCACGAAACGCCTTGCGGGTCGGGTCACTGCGGTCGGCCGTCAACATGACAACCGGCACACAGGGCATCCCCTGCGCCTGCATCAGTGACAGCAGCTCGAGCCCGGTAGTCCCTTCTTCAAGATGATAATCCGCCAGAATCAGCTCCACATGGCAGGTCTGCAACCGTTCCATTGCGGCTTCAAGGTCGGGCGCCAGTACAACATCACAGCCCCATCCACCCAACAGCGCCTCCATGCTGGCGAGAATGGAATGGTCATTATCCAGTACCAGAATCTGGCGACCATTGAGCACATCCGAGGGGATCGCTGCAGGCCCACTGGCAGTCACGCCCAGCATTCCGCTGCTGCCACAGACCAGCGGCACCGACAGCTCGAAACACGAGCCTGCCCCCAGTATTGAGTTGAGATTGACAGGGTGCGCCAGCATCCGCGCGATACGATCCACAATCGCCAGCCCCAGGCCGACGCCGGCCTTGCGACTGCGATGCTGACTCAAACGGCAGAATTCATCGAAGATCGCCTGTTGCTGGTCCTGCGGAATCCCGCCACCGGTATCCCATACCTGAATCAGCAGTCGATCCCCCCGTCGCCTGAACCCCAGCAGCACGCCACCTTCATCGGTATAACGAAAGGCATTGCTGAGCAGGTTGCGCAGAATACGGGTCAGCAGTCTCAAATCGCTGCTGATCCAGTAACGTGAAGGGCGTGCGCGGAAGCTTAGCCCTGCCTGCTGCGCAACGGGCTCAAACTCGGCCTGCAACCCCTGCAACAGTCGCTCGACGGGAAAGCTCTGCAACTCCGGCTGTACCGCATTCTGATCCAGTCGCGAGATGTCCAGCAGATCGGTCAGCAGATGTTCGGCACCATCAAGCGCCAGATGCACCCGGTCGACCAGCTCCGATTCGCTCGTCGGCAGGCTGCGCTCCTGCAAGGCCGCTACCAGTAAACGGGCGGCATTCAGCGGCTGCAGCAGGTCGTGGCTGGCAGCGGCCAGGTACTTATCCTTGCTGAGGTTGGCCGCCTCTGCAGCCTCTTTGGCCAGCTGCATTTCGTGCTCGGCCTGCTGGCGAATACTGACCTCATGCCAGAGCCGGTCATTGAGACTGACCAGCTCACGGGTGCGTTCACCGACGCGTTGTTCCAACTCCTCGTTGAGGCTTCTCATCCGCTGCTGCACGCGCTTGCGTTCGGTAATGTCGGCCACAAAAGCTTCAATAATGGCGCCATCCGACTCCTGTCGCAGCAGGATATTCATCGAAACCTCTACTGGGCTGCCATCAGTTCGACGCAGGCGGGTTTCATACAGAAACAACTGGCCGGTCTGCGTCAGCTGTTGGCAGATGCAGTCAAGCTCTTGCGGGTCGAACAGCAGATCATCTGCCAGATTGACCTTATGTTCCATCTGCACCGGGTCCGAGTAGCCACAGATACGCGCCAGCGCACGGTTGGAACGGGTCAGACTGCCATCAAGCTCGGCCTGAAAGATGCCATGCAGGGCATTCTCGAACAGCCACTTGTAGCGGTTGCGCTCCGCTTCCAGCTCTTCGACCTTATTCAGTAGTTCGGGGTAGTAACTCTTGCGCGCTGAATGGCCACCAAGACCAATCAGGTCTTCAAACGTAAGACCACTCTCGTCAGAGGGCTTCTTCATACACGGCCTCAACATCACGCCGGTTGGACTTGCGCGGGTTGGTCAGAATACAGGGGTCTTTCAGTGCGTTCTCGCTTAACCAGGGAATATCGGTCAGATGCACTCCCTGCTCGGCCAGCTTTTGATACAGGCCAACTTCACGCTTGAGTGAGATCACGTGCTGCATCAAGCGACGCTTGACCTGAGACTGGCTCAAACCACGCGTATCGATCCCCATGGTTTCTGCGACAATACGGAAGCGGTCCGTGGCGGCATCGTAGTTAAAGTCGATTACGTGCTCCAGCAACATGGCGTTGCAGAGGCCATGAGGCAGGTCCAGATAGCCGCCTAGGCTGTGTGACATCGCGTGCACGGCGCCCAGTATCGCATTGGAAAACGCCAGACCTGCCTTCATTGATCCCAGCATTACCTGTTCACGCAGGTGGCTGTCATCAGGCTGTTCTACCAATAGCGCCAGATGACCGTTGATCAGCCGGATGGCATCCAGTGCATGCATATCAGTCAGCGCACCGCTGCCGGTGGATACAAACGCTTCAATGGCATGTACCAGTGCATCCACGCCGGTGCAGGCGGTCAGGAAGGCATCCATGGTGCGGGTGGTATCAGGGTCAATCAGCGCCACATCCGGCACCACGGATTTGCTGACGATGGAGAACTTGAAGCGTTCCTGTTGATTGGAAATGATCGCGAACTGTGACACATCCGCTGAAGTACCGGCGGTGGTGGGGATGAAGATCAGCGGCGGAATCGGGCTCTGAATGCGGTCGATCCCCTCAAACTCAAGAATGCTGCGGCCATGGGCACTGACAATGCCGATCCCTTTGGCGCAGTCCATCGGGCTGCCGCCGCCAACGGCGACAATCACGTTACAGCCCTGCTCGGCATAGATTTCGGCACCGCGCATCACCTGCTCAACCCGGGGGTTGGGGGATACCTCGGTGAAACGAACACAGCCGATACCCTGTTCAAGCAACAGAGACTCGATTTCAGCCACCCAGCCCGCCTGTTCAACGCCGGGGTCAGACACCAGCAGTACCTTGCGCGCACCAAAGGTAACCGCGTAGTTGGCAACGGTCTTGCGAGCACCACTGCCAAAAATAATCTCGGGTGAAACAAACTTGCGAAGGCGGGAAATTTCACTCATGGGCGTGACCTGTTGCCGCACCGGTCAAACCGGTGTCTGATAATTATTATGTAATCGCGCCATTATACCCACCTGAGCGGGTACAGGTAGTGTACAAACGGCTACAAAAAAACCACAAAATTGCACAAACTGTCATGTCCCTACAACTTTCGCATTAAGTACCATAGTGGCCAATAATTCTCGCCAAGGCAGCAGATCAATGCTGCCACAATTGCAGGATAATTGTTGCCATGGAACAGTCATCTCCCCTTTATCAACATGTCGTGATTGTCGGCGGCGGCGCCGGCGGGCTTGAGCTTGCAACCCGCCTGGCCCGCAAGTACAGCCGCAAGGGCCTCAAGGTCACGCTCGTGGACCGTGAGCCAACGCATATCTGGAAGCCTCTGCTGCATGAAGTGGCAACTGGGTCGCTGGATGCCGGCCTCGATGAGTTGAGCTACAACGCTCAGGGCCGCAGCGCCGGTTTCAAATTTCAGATTGGCCAGATGCAGTCACTGGATCGAGAGCAGCGTTGCATTCACCTTGCCCCCGTATGCGGGCAGGACGGCCAGATGATTCTGCCCGGCCGCGAGCTGTATTACGACTACCTGGTGATGGCCGTAGGCAGCGTAACCAACGATTTTGGCGTCGAGGGCGTGGCCGACCACTGTACCTTTCTCGACAGCCGTGAACAGGCCGAGCAGTTTCGCCATACACTGCTTGAGTCATGGCTCAAGACCAGCAACACGCCGGATGCACGCCTGCGCATCGCGATTGTCGGCGCCGGTGCCACCGGTGTTGAGCTGTCGGCCGAACTGTTCAATACCGCACGCGAACTCAGCGCCTATGGTCTGTCAAAACTGGACCGGCAGCGGCTGGAAGTGATTCTTGTTGAAGCAGGCCCGAGCATACTCCCGGCCTTGCCGCCCCGAATCTCTTCGGCAGCCCGTCATGAACTGGAAAAACTGGGAGTCAGTGTCCGCGAAAACACCAAGGTTGCTTCTGTAAACGAGAAGGGGCTGGTCACCGATACCGGTGAAGTGATCGAGGCGGAGCTGAAAGTCTGGGCCGCCGGTATCCGCGCACCGGACTTCATGCAGTCGCTGGACGGGCTGGAGTGCAATCGCCTCAATCAGCTGGTGGTGCAGCCGGATCTTCGTACCACTGAGGACAAGCGCATTTTTGCCCTCGGTGACTGCGCTGCCTGTGCACGTACGGACGGCAACGGCAATGTGCCGCCCCGTGCTCAGGCAGCGCACCAGATGGCCAGCTTTCTGTATCGCCACTTCCGCAAAATTCTGCGTGAAGAGGCCCTGCCGGCCTATGAGTACAAGGACTATGGCTCGCTGGTATCGCTCAGCCGATTCAGCACCGTCGGCAGCCTGATGGGCAACCTGTCCAAGGGCAGCCTTATGGTTGAAGGACGCCTTGCGCGGCTGGTCTATGTCTCGCTCTACCGGCTGCACCAGCTGGCAATACACGGTTACATCAAAACGTTTCTGATCACGCTGGTTGATCGCATCAACCGGGTGATCCGTCCCAGACTCAAGCTGCACTGAGCGAGAGGGAGCCATCAGCACTGAGCCTTGCCGACCATTGGTCGGCTTTTTTTATCTCGGGCAAACCGAAATTTCTGCTACGCTTAACAACGGTTGTTAACGGATTCGGATCACAACGCTCATGCTGACACCCTCCTTGACCCGCCCGTTGGTGATGGCTGTTTTCATTGCAGATGCCTACTCGTTGGCACTGCATTGGATATACGACCACGACCTGCTGGACCGTGAGCCGGTCGATCCGGATCAGCTACACGCACCCTTGAGCCACTGGCACGGCAACAAGCAGGCAGGAGATCTGACCCATTATGGTGATCAGGCCTGGCACCTTTATCAGTTTCTGCAGCAACACAACCAGTTCAACGCTGTGGCCTACCGCAATAGCTGGGCTCGCTTCATGCGGCATTACACCGGCTATATCGACAAGGCCAGTGCCATGACGCTGCAGAATATCAGTCAGGGAATTGAGCCCGCCGGCTCTGAATCCACAGAGCTGTCGGTCACTGGCCGGGTCGTGTGCCTACTGCCCTTTGTCAGTAACAAGCACGCCTTTCTGGAGCAGGCCCAGGCCCTGGCTGCCATAACACACAACTCACCCTCAACACTGGCGACAACCGAGTATCTGGCACGTGTTCTGCTGGACTGCCTGGGCGGCATTCCCGCTGAGGAAGCACTGGAGCGAGAGCTTCACAGCCTGCCCCCTGCGCTGCAACAGCTGGTGGCAATGGGACGTGATTCAGCGGCCGACGACACACGTCAGGCGCTGCGCCGGTTTGGCATCGCCTGTGATTTGCAGCACGGGTTGCCCGGTGTTGCTCACCTGCTGTGCCGTTACCGTTCTGTGCCTGAGATGTTGCAGCAAAATGCCCTGGCCGGAGGTGACTCCAGTGCCCGCGCGATGATTACAGCCGCCATCATGACAGCACAGGCAGAATCACCTGAACTGCCGCAACACTGGTTACCCCGCTGTTGGCCAGAGACGGCCATCTGATTATTCTGAAAATTCGAAAATTTCAGAATAATGTCAACAAATTACAACAGTATTACAGTTGATCAGTTGAAACCCTACCCCCAGGTGTTTATGATCCACGCCTTTGTTTTATCCGCACCAAACCATTCCCATGATTTTTGTCACAGGTTGACTACTTTTAAGTAAGCGACCTATTGATCTGAGGCAGACCAGCTATTCGCCAAAGTTGCAACTGGCAACTAGGGCAGGCAGGTACAGATACCATCCGGAGTGATTGGTCGACCCTGTAAAGCACCGGGAGCTGCACCGCCATGAGAAACAATCTTCCTGTCACGCAAAAAGAACGGCGTTTCGGCAGCGATGAAAAATTGATTTCCACGACCGACCTCGATGGCAACATTACCCACTGCAACGATGTGTTCGTGAATATCAGCGGCTACTCACGTGAAGAGTTGATCGGCCAGCCACACAATATGGTGCGCCACCCCGATATGCCCGAAGCCGCCTTCAAGGTCCTCTGGGACACCATCAGAGCAGGCAAGCCCTGGATGGGATTGGTCAAGAACCGCTGCAAGAACGGCGATCATTACTGGGTGAACGCCTACGTCACGCCCATTACCGAGCATGGAAAGGTTATCGGCTTCGAGTCGGTACGCGTCTGCCCGGAGCGAGCGGATGTTGCTCGTGCTGAAAAGATCTACGGCCTGATCAATCGCGGCAAGTCGATCAGCAAATTCAGCATTCCCTGGGACTGGGTCATTTTTGTTGTGGCTCTGGTTTTAGCCGGCGTACTGGGCAATCAGGTTTCACCTCTGCTGGGTGGAGCGCTTTTTGCTGTGGTCGCCGCAGCTCTATTGGCCAATCAACAGATACAGCGCCAGCGTCGCCTGAATCGATTGCTCAACATGATGCCATCTGCCTTCAAGCACCCGGTCGCGACAGCAACCTACACCGACAGCATTGGCAGCCTCGGTGATCTTGAAGTGGCTATCAAGAGCGAACAGTCGCACCTGGACACCGTACTCACCCGCATTGATGACGCAGCCCTCAGCGTAGCCGACAAGGCCCGCAGCGGGCTGGAGATGTCTCAGGAATCCTGTGCTGCCATGCGCCGCCAGCAGGAAGAGACCGAAAAGGTGGCCGCCGCCATGCACCAGATGGCCTCCACCATTGCCGAGGTCTCCGGCCATGTGCAGGAAACCGCATCACAGGCTGAGCGTTCCAATACCACAGCAGTGAAAGGGCGTGAGCTGGCCAGCACCACGAGTCAGTCGATCGCCCACCTGAGCCAGACGGTTAACCATATCGCTTCCTCGGTTCAGGATCTGGTTGAACAGACCGGCAAGATTGCCGATGCCGCCCGCATCATTGAAGAGATCGCAGACCAGACCAACCTGCTGGCACTCAATGCCGCCATCGAAGCGGCTCGCGCCGGCGAGCACGGTCGTGGCTTTGCCGTGGTCGCCGATGAGGTCCGCCAGTTGGCCATGCGAACGCAGGCGTCTACCCGCGATATTCATCAGATTGTTGATGGACTGGGCTCCCGTGCCGATCATGCCATCAAGGCTGCGCATGAAGGGCAGGACGAAGCCGATGCCGGCCTTGCGCAGGTGCAGGAAGCCGAGCAGATGCTGAACGAGATCTCCGGAATGATGAGCACCATCGCCAACATGTCGATGCAGATGGCCGCTGCCGTTGAAGAGCAGGCCCAAGTCTCTGAAGGGGTCAACGCTCAGGTTGCCAGCATTTCGGCACTTTCAAGCGAAAGTCTGTTCAAGGCCGAAGAGGCCGCGGGCACCACCCGTGAACTGCAGTCGGTATCCGCTGACATGCATGAGCTGGTCAGCGGTTTCAAACGCTAAACCAGAATCATCACCACACAGGCAGCGGTCAACAGCCCCATCACTGCGTTGAACCGCTGCCAATGGCGAGGCGTGCTCAACAGCCGCCCAAGTGCAACACCAAACCCGGCCCAGAGGGAAATGGCCGGGATATTCACCAGCGCCATAACCGCAATCAGTACCAGAGCTGACGCCACGAAGGCATCCCCTGCCAGCGTGAATGAAGCCACCCCCGAGATCGACATAATCCATGCTTTCGGATTGGCGAACTGAAAGGCTGCTGCCTGCCACAGTCGCAGCGGCCTGCGCTCCGCAGCGCAGTCCACCTCAGGTGCGGGAGCCGTCGCGATACGCCAGGCCAGCCAGAGCAGATAAACGCTGCCTACTACCTTCAGCGCCAGCTGCATCGCCGGCCAGCGCTCAAACATTGCTCCCAGCCCCATGGCCACTGCTGCCATCAGCCCCATACACCCCAGTGTGATACCCATTATGTGCGGCACCGTGCGGCGAAACCCAAAGTTCGCACCCGATGCCGTCAGCATCATGTTGTTGGGTCCTGGTGTCACTGACATGCTGAACGCAAACAGCATGGCAGGCCCCAGCAGCCCGGTCAGTTCCACGGCTTCCTGTGTCATCACTAACGCCTCTATTGTATGGGTACAATTATATGATTTTGATTCAATTATTCTCATTGAATCCATACAATGCACGTTAGACCCTTGCATTTATGCGAGCAATGTTTACTTTGTCACCTATACAATCAATTGTACCCCTGACAAATGGAGCCCGTATGGACCTGCATGAGCGCGCCCGCGCCCGCTGCCACTGGCTGCCCGACCTGACAGGCCGGACCGGCGCACGTTACCAGGTACTGGTCGATCAGCTGGCGGCCGATATCGCCAGCGGCCAACTCAAGCCGGGTGATCGCCTTCCACCGCAACGCCTGCTGGCTGATGCACTTGAGGTCACCATCGGTACCATCACGCGTGCCTATCGTGAAGCCGAGCGCCGTGGCTTGGTTGAAGCACGCGTGGGCAGTGGCACGCGAGTGAAGGGAACGACCGAACAACCGCCTGACTTTCACCATCTTTCGCGCGCCGGCCATGACAGCATTGATCTGTCACTGAGCATCCCGATTCCCAATCCGCTGCGGCAGCAACAGCTGGCCGCCATTTTGCAACAGATTGCCAGCCTGCCCACAGCTATCGAATCCGCCCTTACCTATCAACCTGAACAGGGCAGTCCGTTGCAGCGTGAGCAACTCTGCCAATGGCTCAACGCTCAGGGGCTTATGCTGCTGCCTGAAGAGGTCATCCTCACCGAGGGCGGGCAACATGCTGACTTTCTGGCTTTACAGGCATTGATAAAACCGGGTGAAGCGGTGGCCTCTGCTGCCCTCACCTACCCAGGCATGATCGCGGCGGCACGTCAGCTTGGGCTGAAACACATCCCTGTACCCATGGATCGGGAGGGCATACGGCCCGAGGCCCTGGAGCGGCTGTGCCAGCAGCAGCGCATCCGCCTGCTCTACCTGATGCCCGAGTACAACAATCCCACTGGCCTGAGCATGAGCCAGCAGCGACGTGAGGCCATCGTCGAGGTCGCACGACGCCATGACATGCTGCTACTGGAAGACGGTGTGCAATTTGTTACCCCTGACTTGAGAGGAACGCCGTTGTTTGAACTGGCACCTGAGCGAGCACTTTACATCTTCAGTGCATCCAAGTTGCTGTCAGGAGGTCTGCGATTCGGTGCATTGCGTGCTCCTTCCAATTTGATGCCCCAGCTACGGGTAGCATTGCGTGCACAATGCTGGTCATCACCGGGGCTGATGGGAGCCGTCACCTGTCAGTGGCTGGCAAAGGGACATGCCGACCCGCTGCTGCACTGGCACTGGGATGAAGTACGGACACGCCAGAAACTGCTGCATGAGGTATTGGGGCAGTACAACCTGAGCTCCCACCCCTGTGGTTTTCATGGTTGGCTCCAGCTGCCGGAACCCTGGCGTGCGGCCGATTTTGTCAAACTTGCCGATAGCAGAGGTGTTACGCTGATTGCCGCAGAACCTTTTTGTGTCGGCACTCAGCCCGCACCTCAGGCTGTGCGCATCTGCGTAACGCCCCCTGCCAGCCGTGAGCGGCTGCAGGAGGGACTGGAACGGCTTGCACAACTGCTTCATGACGAGCCTCCGCTGATGCCCCCGCTGCTGTAAATGCAGAGTTGATATCAGCTGTTATACTGAACCTGTTCCGACAAGGAGGGAAACAATGATGAGTGTTGAAGTGAGCGGCCTGTTCGGCCTTATCGTTCTGGTACTCAACGTCATGGCCATCGTGAAAACCATCCAGAGCCCTGCCACCACCATGGCAAAGGTGGTCTGGATTGTCGTGATTCTGCTGCTGCCTGTGCTTGGCCTGATTCTGTGGTTCTTGCTTGGCCCCAGGGGCTGAAACGGTTCTGACTCCCATAAACATGTTGTGCATTGCAGGTACTGCACCGCCTTATGCGGTACAGCACCTGAAATAGCGCAGCCAAACTCTTGCGGATATCGATTACTGCTGCTTCTGAGCTTGGTACTCACGAGCGATTTTACGCAGTTCTGCCAGGGCCGCAGCGGCATTTATGTCGAGGTCCGCAACACTGTCGATCCACGCCTGATCCATGCCCTCGGACAGCTTCAGGAAGTCCTGAGTAAACGGGGCATTTTGGTCATGCTCGACAATGGTAACGCCCTGCTCTCGCGCGAATTCCAGACCTTCATAGTCGGTTTCTTCCCAGGCCTTGCCAGCCAGTGCAGACAGCTTTTCACCGGACACGCTCATGATCGCTTCACGGTCTTTCGGGTCCAGATCAGCCAGGAAGTCCGGGTTGATGAAGATTGAAAATGTACCCATGTACATCCCGCCGGGGATTGTGGTCAGATACTTTGTCACTTCCGCCAGACGCTGTGCTTTCTGCTGTCCCACAGGCAGCAGAGTGCCATCCACCACGCCCTGCTGCATCATTTCGTACAGCTTTGTGGCGGGCGCCGATACCGGCGCAGCCTGAAGCCGCTCGGCAATATCGGCCTGTACACCACCACCGATACGGATCTTCTTGCCCTTGATATCGTCAATACGCTCAATGGGAATGGTCGTCATCAGCTGGCCCGGCCCGTGGGTGAACATCCCCACCACCTCAAGCACCGAGAACTCATCTGCAGACTGAAAGTATTTTTGCTGTACACGCCAAAGCGCAACGGAGGCCGCCTCGGCACCCACCCCCATACCCGGCTGTTCTGCCACCATGGGCAGCCTGAAGCGTCCTGGCACATAACCGTGATAGCTGAAACCGGCATCAATGACGCCGTCTTCAACCAGCTGGAAATAGGACTTCGGATGCCCCACATCGTATTCAATCTTTACCTTTACCCGCCCTTCTGTGGCCTCTTCAACCCACTTCGCCCAGGTCGGCCAAACAACCGAATTCTGCACAGACGTCGGAGGCAACCAGGTACCGACGACCATGGTCGTTTCCGCACTCACCACGCCGGAACACCCAAGGCCCGCAATCAAGGAAAGGGTAGTGTTCAGAATTCTGTGTCATTTCTTTAGACTGAACCGAAAAGAGATGACTCATGACCAAACCTACATTCGATATGGATGCCGCACTTCAA